>DASWBC010000623.1:0-2408 GCA_036390815.1 Gemmatimonadaceae bacterium | reverse complement strand
TCGTCACCTATCATCCCGTGCTGATCGGGGGAGGGGACCCGGCGCGCGGACTGGCGGAAGTTCTCGGGGCGATCGGAGAGGTTGATGGCTCATTCGTGTTTACGCGGCCGAACGCGGATCCGGGGGGCCGGGTGTTGAATGGTTTGATCGATTCTTTTGTTGCGAGACATCCGGGACGTGCGACCGCGGTCGCGTCGCTTGGCCAGCGGCGCTACGTGAGCATGCTCGCTCTGGCCGATGTTGTAATCGGCAACTCTTCGAGCGGCCTGATCGAGGCGCCAGCGATGGGCACGCCCACGATCAACGTGGGATCGCGCCAGTCAGGGCGCCTGCGCGGAGATTCCGTCATCGATGCGAGTGAGACCACAAAGTCCGTGCGGGCCGCGATCGAGAAGGCTCTCTCGCCTGAGTTCCGGGCGAAGGCGGCCAAATCAACGTCGCCATACGGATCCGACGGCGCCGCCAAGAAAATCAAGGACGCGATCGCATCGGCCGACCTTTCGAAGATTCTTAGCAAGCGATTCCATGAACGCTGAACGGAAGGATTCGGTCTACATCATCGCGGAGGCCGGTGTCAATCACAACGGCTCGCCAGAGTTGGCGCGCGATCTCGTCGACGTCGCGGCGGCCGCTGGCGCAGATGCGGTCAAGTTCCAATCCTTTCGCACCGACGATCTCGTGAGTCAGTCGGCTCCGCGAGCCGCGTATCAGGCGGAGAATCTCGGGGGCAGCGAAACGCAGCGCGAGATGCTGCGAAAGCTCGAGCTGTCGTTCGACGATCAGCGTGACGTTGCGGCGCATGCCAAGAAGGCCGGCATCGAGTTTCTTTCGACTCCGTTTGACCTGGCGAGTCTCGATTTCCTGGTGAGGGATCTCGGTCTGCCCAGGATCAAGCTTGGCTCGGGCGATCTTACCAATGCTCCGTTGCTTCTCGCCGCGGCGCGCACTGGTCGTGACGTAATCCTGTCGAGTGGCATGGCTTCTCTCGACGAGACACTTACGGCGTTGGGCGTCCTCGCTTTCGGTTATACGGCAGGGCCGAGTGATTCCCCGACGCAGGCAGCATTCGGTAGAGCATGGGATTCAGAACGGGCTCGCAACGCGGTCACGACGCATGTCACGCTGCTGCACTGCACGTCCGAGTATCCGACGCCCCCCGCCGACGTGAACCTGCGCGCCATGGATGCGCTGCGGGAAGCGACGGGGCTTCGGGTCGGACTGTCGGATCATACGGATGGTATTGCGATCCCGATCGCAGCGGCGGCTCGCGGGGCGGTGGTGATCGAGAAGCACTTTACCCTGGATCGAACCATGACTGGTCCGGACCATCGTGCCTCGATAGAGCCAGACGAGCTGAAGCAGCTTGTAAAGGGCGTGCGTGATGTAGAGCGTGCTCTGGGCACGGGGGTGAAGCTTCCGACGGCAGGCGAATTCTCGACGCGCGCGGTGGCGCGGCGCAGCCTCGTTGCCGGCACGTCGATACGCGCGGGCGAAGTCTTTTCAGCAGAGAATCTTCAGGTAAAGCGGCCGGGTACCGGGGTGGCTCCGATTCTCTACTGGGAGTATCTTGGTCGGGTTGCCACTCGAGACTACGCTCAGGATGAGCTGATAGACCCGTGAGCTCACTTCCTATAGTAGTCATCGGTGCGGGCGGCCACGCGCGGGTAGTAATCGATGCGCTGCAGTGTGCGGGACTCGACGTGGAAGGCGTAGCCGGCCCGGTCCCTGTGGCCGACGTTCTGGGTGTTCCTTACCTGGGCACCGACGATTTCGTGCTGGCAAGGAAGCGAGAGACCATCAGGCTCGCGAACGGAATTGGCTCGATCGATGCAAAAGGTACGCGGGCGTTGGTGTTCGAGCGTTATGCCGGGCTCGGATACGAGTTCGTTCGCGTAGTTCACCCTTCCGCTGTGATCGCCCGGTCCGCACATCTCGGGCACGGCGCTCAGGTGATGGCGGGGGCTATTGTTCAACCGGCAGCGAGAGTGGGGAAGAACGTCTTGATCAATACTCGAGCATCCGTCGATCATGATTGCGTGATCGGCGACCACGTACACATAGCTCCTGGCGCAACGCTTTCTGGCGGGGTCGTTGTGGAAGAAGGCGCGCATATCGGCGCGGGTGCTGTCATTCTTCAGGGTCGAACCGTGGGAGCGGGCGCAGTGGTGGGGGCGGGCGCTGCGGTTCATCGGGACGTACCGGCCGGCGCTATCGTAGTTGGAGTCCCGGCAAAAGAGAGGGAAGAGTAGTGAAAGACTGGCACCAAGCCGTTGTAAGCGCGGATGTCTCGATTCGAGAAGCCATCGGTCGTATCGACGCGAGTGCGCTCCAGATCGCCCTCGTCGTCGGCGAAGGTGATCGCCTGATCGGTGTCATGACCGACGGCGACGTTCGCCGCGCGATTCTGG
>DASWBC010000622.1:0-2441 GCA_036390815.1 Gemmatimonadaceae bacterium | reverse complement strand
TCTGGAACATGTAGGTGCGCCTGCCGTTGCCGTTCCATTGCACCTGTTGTTGCTGGTAATGCTCCACGAACAGGCCGTTGCGGCAGAGGCAGAAAAGCTCGGCCTACGTACACCACGCCCGATCCCAAAGATAAAGTGGCCTGAGCCTGGCGGTTGCTGCGTCGATACTACGCCTGACCCATCTGAAGCGAAGGCGGTCTTGACGGCCTCCGCACAGGCCGTATCGTAAAACTCAATCAAATCCTGTGAATCCCGGGGCGAGCCGTGCCTGGCCACGCGTGCCCCGGGCGGAGCGAGTCCAATTGGTCCACGCCATCGCACGCGCAGTGTGCGCCGGGAGGCACAATGACGACATCGCAAGCCTGCGTAGCAGCGGCTCTAACCACCCGGTTGATTGCAGTTAGCGTAGTCGTGAACTCGTGTGGGGGCGGGGAGGCGATTGCCCCAGCACCGGACCAATCGTTGTCGTCCATCGGTGGCGTCTTGTTCACGTCTGGCCGGAACGGGAATGTCGACATCTACAGAATGGCGATCGATGGCAGCGCTCTGACACGTCAGACGTCGAACCCAGCCATCGATCAGAGCGCCGATTGGTCCTCCGACGGATTTAGAATCGCGTTCATGTCAAACCTCAGTGGTCATTACGCAGTATTCGTCATGAACACGAGTGGTAGGGGGCTGACGCAGCTCACCACCACTACCGCCGATGACGGTTTTCCTCGCTGGTCGCCTGACGGTTCGCGGATTCTCTTCACATCGAATCGTGATTTTACTTTCGAGCTCTACGTCATGGGCGCAGATGGAACTAACCCAACTCGACTGACCCGCAACTCCGGGAATAACACGGGCGGCGCGTGGTCGCCTGACGGATCGAGAATCGCATTTGTCTCGACGCGCGACGGTAGCCCTGAAATCTACGTTATGCGAGCCGACGGGACCGACCCGGTCCGCCTCACCAACAGCACTGCGAATGCTGCGATCCACGGGGACAGGCTGACGTGGTCGCCAGACGGCTCCAGGATTGCCTTTCACGCGTATGTCGGCGGCAATGCCGACATCTACGTGATTAACGCCGACGGCACGAACCCGACGCGACTCACGAATGATCCAGCAAGGGATCGGTTTCCGACGTGGTCTCCAGACGGACGACAGATCGCGTTCACATCCGACCGTGACGGAGATGACGAGATCTATCTGATGAACGTCGACGGCACCGGTCAGATGCGCCTCACGAACAGCCCGGGGTTGGATGTTCTCGACTCCTGGCGTCGCTGACACCGAGCGCTAGAGCCACTCGCCGCATCCGCATCAGTCGCTGGTTTCAGTCTAATCACCTGCGCCTAAAGAACTCTTTGAGTTCGGTTGGTTAGACGCGGGGACGTTACCAAACGGCCCCGTCCTTAAGGAAGCATGGAGTCAAGCTCCGCAAACATCGAGCGTGAAATCCGGGAGGGTCGCAAACTGGCGAGGGTCTAGCCGGCCTGAATAGGAGCGTCGCGGGAGTTTGAGCGACTGGGGGTACTGGTGGGGGTATTGCAGGAAAGTGCGGCGTGCTCGCTCAGCGTAACTCACGGGTCAGCAACAGGATAGCAGGGAAGGGTTCGAATCCCCGCGCCAGGCTACTTCAAAGTTCGACCTCACCGGCCTTGATGCCCCGGCCCCAGATCGCTGATCCAATCAGCGCTGATGGGCCTCGCGCAGCTTCCCGGCGAGGCACTACTCGAACTGCGCGATGATCGAGCGGCGCGAATGGACACCGAGCTTCGCGAAGATGTTCTCGACATGATGCCGCACCGTGTGCGGGCTCACGTCGAGCTGTTCTGCGATCTCCCGGTTCGACGCCCGCCGCGCCAGCAAGCGGGCGATCTGCGCTTCACGCTTGGTCAGCCCGAAGCGCGCGAGAGACAGATCCGCCCCGATCTCGCGCTCGTGGGCCAGGCGCATGGTCACTCCCACCTTGAGTGCCGGGAGCAGGAGTTTTAGCACTGCCGCGGCGGCGGTTCTCGGGCTCGAACGTCGTGAGCGCACGGACGTCTGGGTGTTGCTATAGGAAATGCACAGCGCCACGTGTCCACCGGCGACCGACCAGTCAATGTTCTCGCTGTCGTGCATCCGGCCGGGGGTGAGTACCTCGCCGACGAAGGCGGAGCGCGTGAGCGCTGCCGGCTGCCCCGTGGCCGCCCGCCAGAATGCGCGCAGCCTGCTCCACACCTCGGCACGCGATCGGAGCCGCTCGCGCTCCGCTTCCAGTAGCCAGGGATCCGTCGGCAGGTCCGGTAGTCTTCCGAAAAGAGTCTGGATCGCGAGCTGCGGTTGCGCCGACACGTTCATCGAGTGGACGTGCATCGGCACGCCGGCGCGCGGCAGCCCGAACACGACGTGATCGCCGTCGAGTAGCTCCGCGAGCGCCGACTCGACCGCGAAGCGCCAGTCGTCGCAGC
>DASWBC010000621.1:0-2765 GCA_036390815.1 Gemmatimonadaceae bacterium | reverse complement strand
TGTGGAGAGATTGGTGTAATGATGATCGAGTCCACGGTCGGAACGACGACCGGTCCACCCGCGGAGAGGCTGTAAGCGGTGGACCCCGTGGGAGTAGAGATCACGACACCATCGGCGGCGTAGGTGCCAATGCTTTCACCGTCGACGAAGACGTTCAACCGCACGACGCGGGCGAAGCCGCCCTTGTGGAGCACGAAATCATTGAGCGCGCGCCACTGCTTGCGCACTTCGCCGTCGGCGCTGATCGCACGGGCGGTAAGGGCCATTCGCGGCTGCGCGACGTAATCGCCGCTCGCCAGATTCTTGAGCGCAGGCTCGAAATCGTCGCTCAGGCAGCTGGTGAGAAATCCCAAACGTCCGAGATTCACTCCGAGTATCGGAATATCGCGTCCATCGAGAAAGCGCGCGCCTCGGAGCAGGGTTCCGTCGCCGCCCAACGTGACGAGCGCGTCGAGCGGCTGCGCATCCTCCAGACGGGCGCCCTTCCCTGCTATCTCGTGAAGGCCCTGCTCGAGCAGCGGCTCGATCGCGAGGCCGGGCGCAACACGAAAGAGCGTGCGCAGGATTTCAGGCAGCTCATCGTATCCCTGATGCCCGATGACGCCAAGCCGCATCAGATGGCACGAAGGTGGGTGCCCCGCGAGCTCTCCATGCCGAACGCAGCGCTCGCGCGCTGCGCGATCCCGCGCGCGTCGAGCCCCAGCAGCGCGAGCTGTCTCGTGCGAGGCGCCTGATCCACGAATTCGTCCGGCACTCCATGCGCCACGACCCTCACCGACGAATCCATCTCCGCGATCAGCGCGGCCATGCGCGATCCGAAGCCGTTGACGACCGTTCCTTCCTCGACCACCAGGATATTGCGATGATCAGCGACGATCTCGGCCAGCAGTCGCGCGTCATGGGGCTTGAGATACCTGCAGTTCACCACCGTCACGCTCACTCCGCTATCCGCGAGGATCTCCGCGGCAGCAAGCGATGCAAGTACCATGGTGCCGACAGCGAGGATCGCAATGGCATCGTCCGCATCGCGCCCGGCGCCGTTGCTGCGGCGGAGAACTTCCCATGAAGCGTGCGGTATCGCCTCTATGTCTGACGCCGCCGGAACAGTGTCGGGTGTGGCGTCGCGCGGATACCTGAGGCAGAAGGGCCCCTTGTCGTACGCGAGCCCGCTCCGCAGCAGCGCGATCATCTCGCTGCCGTTCTTTGGCGCGGTGACAACCATTCCTGGAACCGCGAGCATGTAGGCGATGTCGTAGAGCCCCATGTGGGTGGGACCGTCTTCGCCGACGACACCGGCGCGATCCATCGCGAACACGACCGGCAGGTGCTGGATGGCGACGTCGTGAATGACGTTGTCGTATGCGCGCTGGAGGAACGTCGAGTAAATGGCGCACACTGGCCGGATTCCCCCGGTGGCGAGACCGGCGGCGAACGTCACCGCGTGCCCTTCCGCGATTCCGACGTCGAAGAAGCGCTCGGGGTACGCCTTCGCGAATGCGGCGGTTCCCGTACCACTGGGCATTGCGCCAGTGATGGCGACGAGCCGCGGGTCCTCCTTTGCGAGCTCGATCAGCCCCTGTCCGAACGCGGCGGTGTATGCCGAATTTGCCGAGGAAACTTTGCGCTGCTTCCCGGTTGCCGGATCGTGTCCCGGTGGAAGCGCGTGCCACTTCTCGATGTGCTCGCCCGCGGGAAAGCCTTTCCCTTTCTGCGTGATGCAGTGAATGAGACGCGGGCCGCTCATGTCCCTCACCGCCGCGAATGTATCCATCAGCGCGTCGATGTCGTGACCGTCGATCGGGCCGAAGTAGCGGAAGCCGAGCTCCTCGAACAGAACGCCCGGCGTGAAGAAGGTCTTCACGCTCTCCTCCCACTTCCTCACCAGCGTGCCTACTCCCGCGAGCGGGCCGGGCGCGGCGTCGATCACGGCTCCGATCGCGGACCGCACACGATTATAGAGCGGGTTGCGCTGAATGGAAGTCAGGTACTTCGACATCGCGCCCACGTTTGGAGCGATCGACATCTCGTTGTCGTTGAGAATAACGATGAAGTCACGCGCCGATGCGCCCGCGTTGTTGAGACCTTCGTAGGCAAGTCCGCAGGTGAGCGCTCCGTCTCCAAGAATCGAGACGACCTTGAAGTCCTCGCCGTTGAGATCGCGGGCGACAGCCATTCCGTAACCGGCGGATATCGCCGTCCCCGCGTGTCCGGCGCCAAAGGTGTCGTACTCGCTCTCCGTTCGCTTGAGGAATCCGGACAGCCCGTTCTCCTGGCGAAGCGTCTCGAATTTGTCGGCGCGTCCGGTAAGGAACTTGTGCGGGTAGCCCTGATGCCCCACGTCCCAGACAATCCGGTCCCGCGGCGCATCGAACACCGCATGGAGCGCCACCGTCAGCTCGACCACACCGAGCCCGGCACCAATGTGGCCCCCGGTCCGCGAGCAGGTCTCGATGAGACGGACACGCATCTCTTCTGACACGGCGCGCAGCTCGTCGCGCGTCATCGGCTTGAGATCCGCGGGAGAATGGATGCGGTCGAGAATGGACATGTCGGGGGTGTCCGTCAGGACGTACGGGTTACCATGAAACTAGCAACTTGTGAAAGCTCTTGCGTGAGCAGATTCTGCTCGGCGAGGCTCGCCAAGCCGTCGCCAACGAGGGCCTCGGCCCGCCGGCAGGCGCCCTCGACGCCAAGCAGCGCGGGATATGTGCTCTTCCTGAGCGCCGCGTCCCTGCCGGCGGTCTTGCCGAGGTCGCCCGAAGTCG
>DASWBC010000620.1:0-2111 GCA_036390815.1 Gemmatimonadaceae bacterium | reverse complement strand
TCGTCAGCACTCCAAATCCCTGCGACTTGAGCGCGTCAGTTGCTCGCGCGACGGCTTCGTCGTAGGGCACTGAGATGGATACCTTCAGGCCGTAACGTGTCTCCTGCATTGTGTCCTCCACCTGATCAATCGGACAGCGGTTCTAACAGGCTCCCGGCCTGCCACGAGGCGCTCACGTGAACGGCGACGTGGAGCCACTCGAACGGCACGTGGCAGACGTGCGAGCGCCGAACGGCGACGCGAGTTTCTCGAGCGTCGTCGACGCGCATGCGGGACACGTCGGCACACGGCTGCCGAGCACAAGGGCTTCGAACCGATGACCGCACTGACGGCAGACGAACTCGAACAGCGGCATGGTCACCGACCTCCACACGACAGCGCACTCGACCAACCGGAACTGGGGCAGCTCGCGAAAAAGTCGCGGACGCGCGACGGCGGATCCCCAAGCTCCTCGAACGCCATACTCAGTGATGCACACACGCTGAGATTGGTGACAGGCTTCGTGCGAGACGCGCCGGGCACCGCCGAAATTCCGGCAGACCGCGGCGGGGTGGGCGTTGGCGTCGAACACGCTCGGTGCCGCGCTTCTCGCGATGGGCGCCATCGCCCTCGGAACCGGCATCGTCGGGTGGTGTCCGGCGTACACGCTCTTCGGCATTTCGACCGTGAAGGCGCCGGCCGACCACTGCCCCAACTGCGAAACCGAACGTCATCGCATCTGATAGGAGCACGACGTGGCCTTGTTGAATGCATCGCTGCGGAGCGAGTTACGGAATGCCGCAGAGTCGACGGCCGATTGAACTACGTTGAAACGCCTGCCACCGCCGTACCGGATTGTCGTCATGCGCGAAATCGAATGCCTCTCGACGAGAGAGGCCACGGCGATCGCCGGCGTCTGGTGAGGGCAGCAGGTCTGGCGGCGTCCGCGGCTTGGCGTTCCGACGTGAGCCGTTCCGCAGCCGCCCGGCCGGAACGGCCAGACCGATATCCAACGGGAATCAGCCGAATCGTGAGGGTGCAAATGCCTCCGGATCGGCGACGAGCAAGGGGCTGCGGCTCTTGAACGCTTCTGCGTAGCGGACGCCCACGAGGCTGCCGACATATCGATCCTCGGCGGTGTACTTGTCGAGCAATTCGGCCTGCGAGCCACTGAATACGGACTCGTACACCGTAAGGGCTTCCAGCTTACGCTCGTAGACAGCGGTCACATCCACCGCAAAGTCGAACGATGGCCACGCCGGCTCCATGCGGCAATGCCCGAAGAACAGCCGTTCGATCTCGTGAGGCTCGGTGCCCGCAAGCACTTCACCTGCGGCAATCGACTCCCACTTCGGCAGCCGGGCGTAAAAGACGCCATTGACAACGATGTCGGTGACGGCTTGGTGATCCGGATGGACGCCGGCCCCGGCAGTCGTAAACACCATTCGTGGTTTGTGGAGGCGGATCAGGCGTGCAACCGCGACGCGCGCTTCGACCGTATCGCGAATCAACCGGTCGCGAAGTGGCAAAGTGAACCGATCGACGCCGAGGATAGTGGCGGCGCGAGCCGCTTGCGCCGCGCGCTGGCCGCGGTCACCGTGTCGCGTCGGTTCACCGTCGCACAAGTCGACGAAGAGAACGGATCGTCCCTTGGCGACGAGCTTCGCCGCTATTCCACCCAAGACCGCTTCGAGATCGTCCGGGTGGGCACCGAACGCCAGCACGTCATACGGTTCGGACATCGATGTGATGCTCCACAATAGAGATGCAGATCGCCGATGCCAGGTGACAGACGCGGAGCGGTCGCGCTACCGATGCTTGCGGTTGATCGTGTCGGCTTTCGAGTCGTGAAATGCTTCGCGAATGGCGCAACGGCTCCCAGGTACTAGCTTACGCCCAGTTGGTGAAGGACCTCGGACGGAGCGGGCGGCCCAAAGGAGACTCATGATGGCAGTGTGGCGATTCTGATCGGGTTATCGGGCCGCACAGCGATGGTTGTGGGGCAGTTTCGGCCTCGCCGTCTTCGTCAGTCTGGCCATAGCGGTGTTAGCGGCGGTCTACGTTGCCAGAGGAGCTTCGCGGAATCGTCACGCTCGCGTATTACACTGGCTGGCGCATCGCGAGCGAGATCC
>DASWBC010000619.1:0-11668 GCA_036390815.1 Gemmatimonadaceae bacterium | reverse complement strand
GGATCCGGCCCCCACGCATATCGGCCCAACCACGCTGCTCTGCGCCGCCGCGGTGAGCCGCCCCTTGAACCGCGCGCGGCGCAGTGAATCGCCGACTGTGCCCAACGCCGTTCGCGGATTGTTGTTTTGTTCGCTCAGGTGAGCCAGCACGATGTTGTTGAGCCCCGAGTGGATGCTTTGACTCGCGGCGTGCGCGGCGTCCCGATTGCTCAAGTGCCCGAACTTGCCGCGAATCCTCGCCTGGAGCGACGGCGGGTACGGTCCCGTGCGCAGCATTCCCTCATCGTGGTTCGATTCGATGACGAGGATGTCCAGCTTGTCGAGTGCGCGCGAGACGCTTTCCGTGACGTGTCCCAGATCGTAAACGATCCCGGCGCGGGAACCTTCGCCGATTGATGTGACGATCACGGCGATCGGCTCATTGGCATCGTGCGAGACTGGAACCGTCTGGAGTTGGAAGTCGCCCACGATCACGGTGCTCGTCCGGGGTGTAAGAATGGAGCGGAGCGCTGACCATTCCGGACACATCATCCTGGTTCCGGCCGTGCAGACGACCGTCCAACCCCATTTCCGTGCTGCTGAGGCAACGCCCTTGATGTGATCAGTATGTTCGTGGGTGACCACGACAGCCTCGATCGATTCGGGGGTGACCCCGGCAATGGCAAGGCGCTGCTTGAGGACGCGCGGGGCGAAACCGGCGTCGACAAGAATGCGCGTACGCTCTGTCTCGATGAGCACCGCATTGCCGCGGCTTCCACTGCCAAGGATCCACAACTTCATGAAGCGCTCCAACGTTTCTTGTGCGCTTCAGCAAGCTGCTTCCGCGCCTTCTCTCCCAGCTCCACTTGCCGGCGAGCCATGGCCCGCTCGGCGACTGAGAGGAATTTAGTAACGTCGTAAGCATCGTAGGGCTCGCCATCGCCCCAGGCGAATGGCGGTACCACCTTGGGCGGCATGTTGCCGCCGAAGACGTTCGCGCCCGCTCCGATGATGCAGCCGGTGGTCAACATGGTTCCGATGCCGGTCTTCGCGTGATCGCCGAAGAACGTCCCGAGAAACTGCTGGCCCGTGTTACGGACCCCCGCCGGCGTCCAGAGCTGAATGGGACCGTAAGTGTTTTTCATGTTGCTGGTCGTCGTCAACGCCCCGAGGTTGACCCAGCGCCCCACGTACGAGTGTCCCACGAATCCCGTATGCGTCTTGTTGCCGTGTCCGAGAAAGATCGAATGGCTCACCTCCCCATGCACCTTGCAACGGTCGCCGATGGAGGACGCCGCGACCCGATCTCCGAGGATCCGAGAATCGCGACCGACCGAGATGGGTCCGACGAGATGAGTGAACGGCGCGACCACCGCGCCGCTGCGGATCAGTATCGGACCAGCCGAAGCGTCGAGCACGACCTGCGGTCCGATCTGGGCGCCCTCCTCCACGAATATTCCGTGATCTCCTACCTTCGCCGCCTTTGTTTTCGCGCTTTCCCCGAGTGATTTCGCGCGGAGCGGAATGTCCTCCATCAGCTGCTCGGCCAGAGTGCCAATGAAGTCCCAGACGTCGTTGATCCAGCGTCCCTTTATCCTCTGGCCGCCGAGCGTCGTCTGGATCGATCCGATGTCCACCGTGCCGTCAGCGAATTGTGAAACGGGGAATGCCCGGGCGAGTTTTACGGCGCACGCCGCCCCCTCGCACATGAGAAGATCGAACCGCTCCAGGTTCAGATCGATTGGGATCACACAGCGGGTGTTCACGAGAACCGAGCCGGCTGGGAGCTCCGACTTTGTCGCGACGGCCGGGGGCGCGTTTCCCTCTTCGAAGTGCGCGAGGTGGGGGGAGCTGATGAAGCCGGCGCTCTTGAGCCCTGTCGCCCGCTCCCAGCGTCTGCGAATGAGCGAGGTCCCGGCCCGTAACTCGGAGCCGGGGCGTGTCAGCGCGAACGGCTCGAACTGCCGCGCTCGCATGTCGTCGAAATAGTAGATAGCACTCATGCTTTCGCCTGCTCGCTCGCCGGGAGCGATTCCACCAGTCGCTTCAAATCCGCTGCCTTCTCACGCGTAGTAACGAGTGTCAGTCCATCGTGCACCACTACGACCAGGTTGTCAACGCCATAAATCACAACCGTGCCTGAATCAGTGCGTACGACATTGTCGCTGCAGTCAAGCATGTGCACCGTCCCGATCGTGACGTTTCCGAATTCATCTTTGTCGCGCACGCGGCCCAAAGCGGCCCATGTGCCGATATCGTCCCAGCCGAAATCGCCCGGAATCACCGTCACGTTCTTGCTCCGCTCCAGAACGCCGACGTCGACCGAGACCGGCTTGGCGACGCTGGCGAAGAATTCCGACGCCTCGGCATCGGGATCGAGAGCAAGTGCCTTGGCCAGCTCGGGGGTGTGCTGCTTGACCTGGGCCAGAAAGTCGCCGACGCTCCAGACGAAGATTCCCGAATTCCAGAGATACCCTTGCGAGCGCATCTTCTCTGCGCGCGCCCGATCCGGTTTTTCGACGAAGCGCTTGACGGGTGATCCGCCCTTTTTGTTCGGATTGACGGCCTGGATGTAGCCGAAGCCCTGATCGGCGCGCGTCGGGACGATCCCCACCGTGACGAGCGTGTGGGTCTTTTGCGCAACCTCCTCGGCTTCGATTAGAACTTCCCGGAATTGCGCCTCGTCGCCGATGAACCAATCGGCGTGGACCGCGATCATCGTCGCGTTTTTGTCGTCGCGACGGTCGATGACGAGCGCCGCCCACGTCAATGCAGCCGCTGTTCCGGCGGGGCGTGGCTCGGCGATAATGTTTTCTCTCGGTATCGCGGGAAGGAGCCTCCGAATCGACTTCACGAGGCTCTCGTTGGTGAGCACGAGCGTGCGGGCGGGTTCCACGATCGCCGCTAGTCGGTCGACGGCATCCACGAGCAGTGGCTTGTCGCTTACAAGTGGCAGCAGTTGCTTCGGACGCTCGGGTGTGCTGAGTGGCCAGAATCGCGAGCCGACGCCGCCAGCGAGAACAACAGCCCAGCGGCTCACTCGCCGCTCATTCCTGCTTCGTCAGGCGTTCCCGTCAGACGCGCGACGAGCGCGTAGAGTTTCTTGGGGCTGAACGGCTTGGTCAGAAACTGAGTCGCACCCAGCGCCAGCGCATCGCGCTCGTGTTTGGCGTCGCCGCCGGCAGTGAGAATGATGCAGGGAAGCGATTTGAATCGCTCCTGCTCACGGACCTTTCGCAGCACGTCCAGCCCGCTCAGCTTCGGCATCATGAGATCGAGGAGTGCGAGATCAACACGTTCATCGCCGTTGATCAGATCGAGCGCCTCTTCACCGTCGTAGGCGAGACTGACTTTGAACGGCCCCTGTTCGAGCTTCATTTTGATGATTCGCCCGATGTGGGGCTCATCGTCCGCGACCAGGACGTGGGAGAGACGAGTTGCGGTGTCGGGCACGGTCAGATCAGGGACGCGATGTTGCCGCGGTAACGGCGGACATCGAAGAGCAGCCCGCCCAGGTCAGCGGACTGACGGAGGAGCACGAGCAGGAGCGTCTCGTCAGCAAGCGCGGCAATGATTGCGTAACCCTTCTGGTGCTCGAGTATGGCAGTGTTCATCGGTCCCTGAATCGTCGCCAGGCCGAGGCTCTCCGCTTCTGAAACGAGAGCCGGAACGCGCGCGGCGAGGTCCTCATTGTTCAACCCGGGCGCGGCAAATCCTTCGATCAGCAGACCGTCTTTTCCCAATACGAGAACGGCATCAACTCCGGGGCGCTGCCGAAGCGCGCTCGTGAAATCTCTTATGTTGGGCATTGAGGGGTGAGGAAGTTGCGAAGCTAGGAACCGGAAAGAGTGAAGTCAAGCGCGGCAATCGCTTGAACTGTCATAAGTTACGGGGTATTATCGTGAAGCAACCCCTGCCGTCTCTCATCTGTCTCATCTACCGAATGAAAGCTCGTCTCGCACTCCTCGCGACGATTTCTGTCGCTATCGGTCTGACTGCCTGTGGTAATCCCGCAAGCGTCCAGGCCTCGTTTCCCACAACTGTGGATTCGCTGTCCCTCTTTGCGTTGTCGGGCACGCCTCCAACATATCCGAGCGCGCTCGCCGTCCTTTCCCGACAAGTTGTCCGCGTTGACGGTTTTGCCGCGTTTGATGTCGCGTTCGACATCAACGCCGCCGGCAACGCCGTCATCACTCCGGTGAAGCTCGTCGTGGTTTCGGCCGGCGGCTCGCGCCCGGTTGGCTTGCTCAGAGTACCGGGAACTTTCGAAACTGCACTCGAGGCTCCGAAAACGGGCTACGAGGCGGATTCGTCGTTCGTTTTGACGGCGGGCGAAGTGGTGGTGGTGCAGTCGGCCCACAATACGGGCGGCGATCTGTGCCAGTTCGCCATCAATCCGAACATCTACGCGAAGATCACGGTCGACAGCGTCAGACTCGCGTCCAGAACCATCTTTCTCCGTCTGGGACTCGATCCCAATTGTGGGTTCCGTTCATTCGTGGCTGGAATTCCCACAAGCTGATTCGTGCACGACCTGAGGATGGTGCGCGAGCACATCGACGCACTTCGCGCTGGCATGCGCCGGCGCGGAGCTCTGGATGCGCTCTCGCCGACCATCGAGCGTGCGATTGCTCTCGACAAATCGCGGCGCGAGACCATTCAGGCCGTTGAGGAACGCAAGGCGGCTCGAAACGCCGTCACGCAGCAGGTAGGCCAGAAAAAGCGTGCCGGCGAATCAGCGGACGATCTCCAGCAGCAGTCACGCGCGCTGGGCGACGAGATCGCACGTCTCGATCGCGAGCTGGCGGAGACCGAGGGCGAGCTGTCGGCGCTCTTGCTGGAGCTCCCCAACGTCACGCTCGAACAGGTTCCGGCCGGCGGGGAAGAGAACAACTCGGCTGTCAGGAGCTGGGGCACGCCGCGGGAAGGAGCGCGCGTCCAGCCGCACTGGGAGATCGGTGCCAGGCTCGGAATCATCGACTTCGAGCGCGGCGCCAAGATCAGCGGCTCGGGCTTCATCGTGTTTCGTGGATTGGGAGCGCGGATCGTGCGCTCGCTCATGAACCTCATGCTCGACGTTCACACCGGGCAGCACGGGTACCAAGAGACCTGGGTCCCGGTCGTGGTCAATCGCGCGAGCATGATCGGCACGGCTCAGCTACCCAAGTTCGAAGACGACATGTACGCGCTCAAGGGCGAGGACGCGTTTCTGAGTCCCACCGCGGAGGTGCCACTCACGAATCTTTGCCGCGACGAGGTCCTGCCAGAATCGGAGCTGCCGAAATCCTTCACGGCCTATTCTCCCTGTTTCAGGCGCGAGGCAGGAGCCGCGGGGAAGGACACCCGCGGGCTCCTTCGCGTGCACGAGTTCGACAAAGTCGAGCTCGTGCGGTTCGTTACGCCCGAGACTTCGGGCGAGCAGCTCGAGATACTCACGGGACACGCCGAGACAATTCTGAAGCTGCTCGAGCTGCCATATCGAGTCGTCAGGCTTGCGGCCGGCGACACCGGATTTGCCAGTGCCCACACCTACGACCTCGAGACCTTCGCGCCCGGAGTCGGCAAGTGGCTCGAGGTGTCGTCCTGCAGCAACTTCACCGACTTTCAGGCGCGGCGCGCCAATATCCGCTACAAGCCCGCCGACGGTGGAAAGCCCCGGTTCGTCCACACGCTCAATGGCTCCGGGCTCGCCTTTCCCCGCGTCTTAGCATCAATTCTGGAGCATCATCAGCAGGAGGATGGCAGCGTGCGCGTCCCCGCTGCGCTCAGCACCTATCTCGGCGCAGAGCGCCTGGCCTGAGCGATGCGCCGGCTCGCTCCGGTAACGCTGGTCACCATCGGCGTGCTCGCACTTCTGGTGTGGTACGTCATCTACACGCGCATTGTCGTAAGAGAGCTGAGGCAGGAAGCGTCTCGCGTCGGCATCATGTACGCGCGCGTGTACAACGGACTCAGCGATCCCAATCCTGACGCGGCCACCGCGGCGCTGCTCGACCTCTCACGCCACATTCGGGAGTCGGGAGTTCCGATGATTCTCACCGACGAACAGGGAAATCCGACCGACACCGCGAACCTTCCCTTCTCGTCGCCGCTTGGCTCGAAGGAGATCCGAAGCTACATCGTGGAGCTCGACCAACAAAACGCGCCGATGATCGAGCCCGGCGTGGGGACGGTTCATTTCGGCAACACAGCGCTCGTTCGGGGCCTGATTCTCATTCCGGTTCTGCAGTCCATTCTCATCGGGATGGTGTTGCTCGCCGGCGCATACGCGCTCCGCACGCGCGGCCGCGCCGATCGCGAGCAGATCTGGGCGGGCATGGCGCGCGAATCTGCGCACCAGCTCGGCACGCCGCTCTCCAGCATCAGTGGCTGGATCGAGCTCTTGCAAGAGACCGAGCCCGAGGCGACGACGGTCGCGGCGCTGGAACACATGGAGGCGGATCTGGAGCGGCTGAAGCGCGTAGCGCACCGGTTCGAGCGCATAGGCCGGCCTCCGAGACAGGAGCCCGTGGACCTCGGCAGTCTCGTCGACCGCGTGGCGGCGTATTTCAGAGCCCGCGTTCCTACGCTCGCTCAGCGAGTGACGGTCTCGTCCTCCCACTCCGGCGATCTCGTGGTGCAGGGCGACCCCGTGCTGCTCGAGTGGGCGCTCGAGTCGTTGACGAAGAATGCGATCGATGCGCTGGCCGGAAGGGATGGCAAGGTGGAGATATCGGCCGAGTCACTGCCGGAGGGCCGTGTGCGGGTGCGCGTGTCGGACGACGGGCCCGGAGTTCCCCGCGAGATCCGCAATCAGATCTTCGATCCAGGCTTCTCGACCAAGGAAAAAGGGTGGGGAATCGGTCTCTCGCTGGCGCGCCGCATCGTGCGCGACAGTCACGGGGGAGAGCTGCTGCTCGTTCCATCGGAGCATGGCGCGACCTTCGACATGGTTCTCGGCTGATCGCGTTATCTTCAGATGATGTCTGAATCAACGAGCGCCGTCACAGTCGAGCGAACCGAACCCCTTGCCGGTCTGAATCCGGCGCAGCGCGAGGCCGTGCTCCATTTCGAGGGGCCGATGCTCGTGCTGGCCGGAGCCGGTTCGGGAAAAACGCGCGTGCTCACCACCCGCATCGCCCGGTTGATCGAGCACCACGGAGTCGATCCGTCGCGGATCCTGTCTGTCACCTTCACGAACAAGGCCGCCGGCGAGATGCGCGATCGAATCGCGCGCCTGCTGGGTGAAGAGCCCAAGGGAATGTGGAGCGGAACCTTTCACGCCATTGGGGCGCGCATCCTCAGGAGCTCGGCTCATCACGTGGGTCGGACATCCAGCTTCACGATCTACGACGAGGACGATTCGTTGGGCGTCGTCAAGCGAATCATGGAGCGTGAGGGAGTGCCGCAGAAGCAGTACAGCCCGAAGGTGATCGCGTCGCTCATCTCGGACGCGAAGAACGCGCTCGTTCCTCCGGCCGAATACGAGTCGCTCGCGATGGATCCGGTTTCGAGAACGGCCGCCAGGATTTACAAGCAGCTTGAACCGGCTCTGCGCGCGGCAAACGCAGTGACCTTCGACGACCTCCTCGTTCTTCCCGTCGAGATATTCCGTAAGGACGAGACGACGCTCGCCCGCTATCGCGATCGGTTCCAGTTCATCCTGGTCGACGAATATCAGGACACCAACCGCGCCCAGTTCCAGTTCATCAAGCTCCTCGGGAGCGCGCACGGAAACGTCGTCGTCGTGGGCGACGACGATCAGTCGATCTACGGCTGGCGCGGCGCCGACATCCGCAACATTCTCGACTTCGAGAAGGAATTCACGGCGGCGAAACTCGTGCGTCTCGAGGACAACTACCGCTCGACGCCGGATATCCTCCACGTCGCCAACGCCGCGATTACTCAGAACATCGGCAGAAAGGGGAAGACGCTTCGCGCCACGCGCGAGGCCGGCGAGCCGGTGACGCTCCTCGCCGCCCTCGACGAGCGGGACGAAGCGGACTTCGTCCTCGAAGAGATCAAGGCGCGCCGGCACCGGGACGGTCGCGGCTTCGACGAGTTCGCCGTGCTGTACCGGACGAACGCACAAAGCCGCGCGCTCGAGGACGCGCTGAGGCGCGAGGCAATTCCGTACCGCCTGGTCGGTTCCGTTCGCTTCTACGACCGCCGCGAGATTCGCGATCTGATGGCGTACCTCAAGCTCATCGCAAATCCTTCGGACGAAGAAGCGTTCCGACGCGCCATCGCAGTGCCCAAGCGCGGCATCGGGGACAGCTCCGTCGACACTCTTGCCGCACGCGCGCGCGACGCGCGCGTTTCGCTCTCTGAGGTCGCGGCGCGCGAGGACCTCCAGGAATCGTTGCGCCCGGCAGCACGCAAGGCGCTGGCGGATTTCACCCGCCTGATTTCCGGACTGCGCGAGCGGGCGAAGGACACCAGTGTCGATGTTCTGATTCAGGAGCTCATCGGCGAAATCCGCTACGTGGAGTATCTCCAGGCCGAGGGTCCCGAGTCCGCGCGCGACCGGATCGAGAACCTGAGCGCGCTCGTCAACGGAGCGGCAGAAACCGTCATCGATGACGGGGGCGAAGTCGGCCTCACGCCACTCGATCATTTTCTCCAGCGCGCGATGCTCGTTGCCGGGGCCGACGCTCTCGATCCGTCAGCCGACGCGGTCACGCTCATGACTCTGCACAACGCCAAGGGACTCGAATACCCGGTCGTGTTCCTGACCGGGCTGGAAGACGGTCTGTTCCCCTTGTCGCAGTCCTTCGACGATCCCCCCAAGCTCGAAGAGGAGCGACGTCTGTTCTACGTCGGGATCACGCGCGCGGAAGAAAAGCTCTACCTCTCGCACACGGAGATGCGGCGACGGAACGGGGAGCTCCTGCCGTCAATCCAGTCGAGATTTCTGCGTGAGATCGCCGCCGCCAATCTCGATCAAAGGAAGACGCTCCGGGTGACTTCGATGGGGCGGGGAACAGTCGGTCGCGAAATCGGCTTCAAGGGTGCGTATCAATCAGGCGCGTATCAATCGCGCCGCACCCACGACGTACCTTCCTGGCGCAAAGTCGATCCCATCACCGAGGCGGAGCGCTCGCAGGACGAGCCTCGCTACGTGAAGGGAGAGCGGGTAAAACACAAATTGTTCGGCGACGGATCGATCGCCGAGCTGTCGGGTGTCGGTCGCGAAGTGAAAGCCATCATCGATTTTGACGACGAAACGGTCGGACGGAAGACCATCAAGCTTGCTTATACAACCCTCGAGCGCGGGCAGGAATAGTGGCCGTCACACGTGAGGATGTGCTGCACATCGCGGATCTGGCTCGCCTTGGCGTCGACGGCGCGCGTGCCGACGCACTGACGAAGGAGCTGAGCGCGATCCTCGCTCACATGGAAGTTCTGTCCGCGGTGGACACAGCGTCAGTTCCGTCGACAGCTGGTATCGGTGCCGAAGGGACGCCGCTCCGGCCGGACGTCGGCGTGTCGCCATTGATGGAGCGGACACTCGAGTCGTTCGCGCCAGCCATGCGTGACGGCTTCTTCATCGTTCCGCGTCTCGCCACGCACGAGGATACCGCCGAGAGCGGCGCTTGAGCGTGGATAGCTTCGGGAAACTCGGCGCGGCAGCGATCGCGTCGAGCGTCCGCGCGGGAGAGGCATCGCCGTCCGACATGATTCGGGCCTCCTTCGAGCGCGCGAGAGAGATCGGCGCCGGGCCCGACGGGCTCAATATCTATCTTCACTCGGACGAGCAGGCGAGCCTGGAAGAAGCCGACGCCCTTCACAAGCGCCACGACAGCGCGACCGACGCTGGCGTTCTGGCGGGTGTTCCCATCGCGATCAAGGACAACATCGCATCGCTCGGCCTGCCCACCACCTGCGGATCGAGAATTCTCGCGGGATATGTGAGCCCGTTCGAGGCGACCGCCATCACGAGGCTCCGCGCGAGCGGGGCGCTGATCGTCGCGAAAACGAACATGGATGAATTCGCGATGGGATCGTCGACCGAGAACAGCGCTTATGGCCCGACTCGGAATCCACACGATGTGCGGTGCGTTCCAGGCGGATCGTCGGGCGGCTCGGCGGCCGCGGTGGCCGCGGGCATCACGCCAATTGCGCTGGGATCCGAGACTGGTGGATCCGTCCGGCAGCCAGCCGCTTTCTGCGGTGTCGTCGGTGTGAAGCCGACCTATGGCCGAGTGAGTCGTTACGGTCTGGTGGCTTTCGCATCGTCGCTCGACCAGATCGGCGTGCTGGGTCGAACCGTCGATGACGCCGCGCTTGGCCTCGAGACCATCGCCGGCTTCGACAACATGGATTCGACCAGCTCCGACGTGGACGTTCCCATCTACCGGCTGTCTGCGCTCGGTGGGCCTGCGCCCGATAAGCACGGCCCCCAAGCCGAAGCGATCGAATCGATTCGCCTCGGACGGAGTTCGGTTCCGTTTCCTCCGCCTCCGAGCGCGACAACGCTCGAGGGCGTAGTCATCGGCAGGCCGAAGGAATACTTCCCCGATTCGCTGGACGCGAGCATCAGAGATCTGTGCGAGCGCTCGCTCGATCGCTTCCGCTCGATGGGCGCGACCATTCGGGACATCTCGCTGCCGCGCTCACCGCTCGCGATTCCCGTGTATTACATCCTGGCCCCGGCGGAAGCATCGTCCAACTTGGCGCGATTCGACGGGGTTCGATATGGACTGCGTGTCGATCCGGGCAAGGGACTGAAGGCGATGTATGAAGCCACGCGGTCGCAGGGATTCGGGCCCGAGGTCACGCGTCGGGTGCTGCTCGGAACGTACGTTCTTTCTGCCGGCTACTATGACGCGTACTACAAGAAGGCCCAGGCGGTGCGGACGCTCATCGGCGATGATTTCCGCTCGGTGTTCAGCAGTGGGGTGAACGCGATCTTCACGCCGACCACCCCGACTACCGCGTTTCACGTCGGCGCGATCAGCGATCCCTACGAGATGTACCTCAACGACATCTTCACAGTGACAGCGAATCTCGCGGGAGTGCCGGCGATTTCGGTTCCGATCGGCAGGGTGCGACGGCTGCCGGTGGGCGGACAGATCATCACCGCGCATTTCGACGAGTACACGATGTTTCGCCTTGCTTACGCGCTCGAGGCGGCGCTCGGCTCGGACGCGCACCAATGAGCCGCGAACGGTACGAGATGGTCGTCGGGCTCGAGGTGCACGTCCAGCTCAAGACGCGGACGAAGGCGTTCTGCGGCTGCTCTACGGATTTCGGGGCGCCGCCCAACGTCAACACCTGTCCCGTTTGTCTGGCTCTTCCCGGTGCGCTGCCTGTACTGAACGAGCGGGCGGTCGAGCTGGCAACGAGGGCGGCGCTCGGTCTCGGATGCAAAGTCAATCCGGTCTCGATATTCGCGCGCAAGAATTACTTCTATCCTGATCTTCCGAAAGGGTACCAGATATCTCAGTTTGATCAGCCTCTCGCGACTGGAGGTTCGGTCATCATCGGCAAGAACGACGCGGGTGAGGATGTGCAGATCGGAATAACGCGTCTCCATATGGAGGAGGACGCGGGCAAGTCCATCCACGATCGTTATCCCGGCGCGACCGCGATCGATCTCAATCGGGCCGGCGTTCCGCTCATCGAGATCGTAAGCGAGCCCGACCTGCGCACATCGGCCGACGCCGGATCTTATCTCCGCACCCTGAAGCAGATTCTCCAGTATCTC
>DASWBC010000618.1:0-3289 GCA_036390815.1 Gemmatimonadaceae bacterium | reverse complement strand
AGCTGATAGTCGCGATCGAGATCCCGCCGGTGGAAGGCAGGCAATGGTTTCGGAAAGTGGGCACGCGGGCGGCGCAGGCGATCTCCAAGATCGTGGTCGCGGGCGTGAGAGCACGCACCCCGAGGATCGCGTTCGGGAGTGTTGCACCCACGGTGGTGCGGGTTCCGGAGACGGAGCGTTCGCTCGCCGAGGGCGCCACGATCGACGAAGCCGCGGTGGTTCTCTCGCGCGAGATCGCGCCGATCGACGATCTCAGATCGACGGCGGAGTACCGGTTGCGCGTGGCGACGAATCTTCTGCGGCGCTTCTGGATCGAGACGGGGTGACAGAGCTCGTTATCCGCGGGCGTGGCGTCGTGACTCCGGACGGCGTGCGTTCGGCGTCCGTCCATATCGCTGAAGGACGGATCGTCCGTCTCGGTAAATGGGAAGAGGTCCCGTCCGATAGCCCGATCGTCGACGCTGGCGAATCCATTGTGATGCCGGGGCTCGTTGATACGCACGTGCATGTCAATGAACCGGGTCGCACCGAGTGGGAAGGATTCGAGACCGCGACGCGCGCCGCCGCCGCTGGCGGCGTAACGACCATCCTCGACATGCCGCTCAATTCGATGCCGGCGACCACGACTGTCAACGCGCTCGAAGCCAAACGCGAAGTGGCGCGCGGCAAGAGTGTCGTGAACGTCGAGTTCATCGGCGGCGTTGTTCCGGGGAACGTGGGTGAGCTCGAGGGACTTCGTGACGCGGGGGTTCGCGCATTCAAGTGCTTTCTTTCCCCGTCGGGGGTGGACGAATTTCCAGCGGTCAACGAACGCGATCTGCGCGAAGCGTTTCCCGTGCTGGCGCGACTCGGGCTTCCGCTGATGGTGCACGCCGAAGATCCATCGTGTCTGCTTCCGAATCGGGGCAGCTCTCGAAAGTACGGGGATTACCTCAACACGCGGCCGGTAGCCGCTGAGCGCGCTGCCATCACGCTATTGACCGAGCTGATGGCGCGGACTCCCACGCCCGTTCACATCGTGCATCTGTCTTCCGCGACGTCGCTCGACATCGTCCGCACTGCCCGTGCGAGGGGGCTTCCGTTGACTGTCGAAACGTGTCCGCACTATCTGACCTTCGCCGCGGAAGAGATTCCTGATGGTGCTACGGAATACAAGTGTGCTCCGCCAATCCGCGACAAGTCCGAACGTGATGCGCTCTGGGAGGCGCTCGTTGCCGGAGACATAGATATCATCGCGTCGGATCATTCGCCCTGTCCTCCGGAAATGAAAGAGACAGACGGGGATTTCTTTTCCGCATGGGGTGGGATCGCGTCGCTTCAGCTGTCGTTGTCTGCCCTGTGGACGGGAGCTCGCGCGCGGGGCCAGAGGCCGGGACGGATTGCGCAGTGGATGAGCGCGGCGCCTGCGCGGCTCGTGGGATTGCAAAGTAGGAAGGGATCGCTCGCTGCCGGATACGACGCCGACATTGTGCTGTGGGATCCGGATGCGCGATTTGTGGTCGATCCCGCCAAGCTTCTGCACCGGCACAAGGTGACGCCGTACGTGGGGCGCGAATTATTCGGGAAGGTGTCAGCGACGTATGTCGGGGGAAAACGTATCTTTAGCCGATGACCGTCGCTTCCAGAAAGCGCACCAAGTCTCCGTCGTTCACAGACCTTCCGGATCTGGCCGCTGAGCGGCTGGGCGGACTCGTAATCGCCGCGAACGACGATTTCTTTGCGCCGAAGGAAAACCTGATCAGGGCAAGTCGCCCCGAGTGGCGAGAGGGCGAGTACACGGAGCAAGGCAAGTGGATGGACGGATGGGAGACGCGCCGCCGCCGCACACCTGGCCATGACTGGGCGATCGTTCGCCTCGGCCTGCCTGGAATCGTTCACGGGGTCGTCATCGACACCAGCTTTTTCACCGGCAACTACCCCGAAGATGCCAGCATTGAAGCCACTGCGGTCGACGGATCGCCCTCAGTTGATCGAATGATTGGCGACGACATCCAGTGGCGGCCTCTGCTCAAGAAATCGCCGGTGAAGGGAGACCGCACTAACGCGTTCGCGATCAAGTCAACGAACAGGCGTGTCACGCATTTACGGCTCAACATCTTTCCTGACGGCGGGGTCGCCCGTCTTCGCGTGCACGGTGAGGTGGTGCCCGACGAAGACGTGTTCAAACCGGGGCGCGAGGTCGATCTCGCCGCTCTCAAGAATGGCGGATTCGTCGTCTCGTGCAGCGACATGCATTACGGGAATCGCCAGAATCTCATTCTGCCCGGCCGTTCGACGCACATGGGCGATGGCTGGGAAACGAAGCGTCGACGGGGTCCGGGCCACGACTGGGCGATCGTTCGACTGGCGAGGCGCGGAGTGATCGAGCGCGTCGAGCTCGACACCGATCACTTCAAGGGCAACGCCCCGGGCAAGTGCATGCTGGAGTACACCGATGCCGGCGCAGCGTTTAACGCGCGCACAGCGCGATGGAGCGTGCTGGTGAAGGAGAGTCCACTGGAGGCCCATCAGCAGCACCGTTGGGACAAACTGTCGCCCAAAGCGGCGACGCACGTTCGGCTCAATATCTATCCCGACGGCGGCGTCGCGCGGCTGCGGTTGTTCGGTCGCGTTGCCAGCTGAGACGGGCGTGAAGTTAAGCGTCGCCGAGCTCGACGCGATGTCGGAGCGCCAGGCGAGCGAGCTGCTCTCCGACTGCTGTGGCGCATCCCGATGGGTTTCGGGGATGCTGGCGCGGAGGCCATTCGGGTCGCGCGCCGCCGTCTTCTCAGCGGCTGACGAGATCTCGCGATCGTTGGACGAGGGCGACTGGCGGGAAGCATTCTCGCACCATCCGCGGATCGGCGAGCAGAAGAGCGCCGCGCCGCAGAGCGAGCGGAGAAGCGCCTGGGCCGCGGGTGAGCAATCAGGAGTCAAGCAGGCGCACGATGATGTGCTCGCAGAACTCGCGGCGGCGAACCGCGAGTACGAGCAGCGCTTTGGATATACCTATATAGTATTCGCCACTGGGAAGAGTGCCGAGGAGATGCTCATGCTTGCTCGCGAGCGACTGCGAAACGATCCGGATGTCGAGATTCGCGTCGCGGCAGAGGAGCAGCGGAAGATCACGCGGTTGAGACTCAACAAACTGTTAGGGGAGGTAGCGTGAGCACGCTCAGCACGCACGTGTTGGACACGGCGCTTGGTCGACCGGCGCAGGGGATCAAGGTCACGCTCGAGCGCGCAGACGATGTCGTCGGATCGGGGGTGACTGATGCGGATGGAAGGGTGCGCGACCTCCACAAGAAGG
>DASWBC010000617.1:0-3956 GCA_036390815.1 Gemmatimonadaceae bacterium | reverse complement strand
AGCACCGCGAACGGAACGAAAACGACGAGCGTTACGGCTTCCTGAAGAATCTTCAATTGCGGGAGCGTCAGCTCAGTCGCGCCGATCCGATTCGCCGGAATCATGAACATGTACTCGAACAACGCGATGCCCCAGCTGATCAGCACCGCAATGTACCATTTTCTGTCGCTGAGATTTCGCAGGTGCCCGTACCATGCGAACGTCATGAAAATGTTGGAGATGATGAGGAGCGATGCGGTTTTGAGCAGGATCATGTTGGGGATCGGTAAAGAGTTGTCCCGGCGTGTTGCGATGAAGGCTGGTTGGATGTTGGCTACGCTGGAGGAAGGGGCCGATGAACGGTCACGCGCGCCCCCAAAAGAGCCCGTACAGCAGAAGTGCGAGCACGAGGCTGGTCGTGAGTATGTACAGCCGGTCGCGCTGAATGACGAACGCACCAAGAGTGAGCGCTACGCGAGCCGCCGGAGTAGCGATAAGAAGGACCAACCCCAGTTGCACGATTGCGCGGCTGTCGCCGCTCAGGACAGCGCGAACTATTCCCCCCACGCTCCGGAGCGCCGCATCCTCGCTGTTGAACTGCCGAAAATTCGCTGGCAAGTGTCCGTACTGCGCGAGCAGGAGTAGTCCACCGACAACGACTACGATCGCTGCGGTCAACACACCCCATTGGAGCAAGCGGCCAATCACCAGCTCGACCTGCTCGTCGCGGCTATCCCTCACCGCCGTTCCCGGTGGTTGCTTCCCAGGCGCCGTCAAAGTCCGCCCCTCAAACCCTTGTAGAGCATTTCGAGCGCGAGTACTACGACAACGGTTGTGAATATCCTGCGTAGCCAGAGCGTTTTCGCGCCGGCCAGAATGCGGGCGCCGAGCAGGGCACCGGCTAACACTCCCAGCATGACGGGAAAGGCAAGCGCGGGTTCTATGTATCCTCGGTGGAGGTATACTCCGGCGCTCGCCGCAGCGGTGACGCCGATCATGAAATTACTGGTCGTGGTGGAGACCTTGAACGGAAGCTTCATCGTGTGGTCCATGGCCAATACCTTCACGATCCCTGATCCAATGCCGAGCAACGCCGACAAAACCCCTGCCACGAACATCAGAGCGAATCCTTTCTTCACTCCCTGCACCGAGTACGCGCGGACCCCGGCGGCGGTCGGATAAGTGGAGTTGAGTCTGAGGCGCAATGCAAGCGGGTCTGAAGGCAGATCGGTCGGGTGCTCTTCCGGGGCCCGGAGAGAGCGGTAGGCGGTATAGAGAAGGACGAGGCCGAAGAGCACCGCCAGCACGCTAGTGGGAATGAATCCGGCAAGCGCGGCGCCCGTCAGCGCGCCTACTGTAGTCGCCACCTCGAGAAATATTCCCACGCGCACGTTCGTGAATCCCTCACGGACGTATGCCGCGGCGGCGCCGGAGGAAGTCGCGATCACGGAGACCAGCGAAGCACCGATCGCATATCTGAGATCGATGTGAAAGAGAAGCGTCATCATCGGGACGACGACGAGCCCACCCCCCAAACCAGTCAGCGCACCCAACAGCCCGGCCCCAAAGGAGCCGAGCGCCAGAAACACCGCCAACAACGAAATGCTCAACGTCTTGCCGCTGCGCGCTGGATTGTCACCTCTACGCCGGAATTCCCTTGTTCACGGCCTCCAAAACCTTGTCGGCAAAGATGTCTATCTCGTCGAGCGTCGTGTATACGTTGGGGGTGATTCGAATTCCCTTGAACTCCGGATGCACGATCGGCGTGTTCACGATCCGGTGTTGATTGAGGAGCCAGGCGCCGAGCTTGACGTTGTCGATCCCTTCGACCTGGAAGAGCGCGATCGCACCCGATTGTCGGTTGTCGAGCGGAGTGAGCACCGAGACGCGCGAGCTTTCAGCCACCACCCGCTTCGCCCACCGGTCTCGCAGCAGCCGGAGCCGCGCGATCTTTCTGTCCTCGCCGATTCCGCGGTGGAACGCCATCGCAGCTGAAATCGCGTTGTGGTTGGCAGCCGGATGAGTGCCAATCTCCTCGTACTTCCGGATGTCGTTGTCCTGGGTCGGGGCCGCGGCCATGAGTGGCCAGAGATTCTTCTGCTTCTCCCTTCGCACGTACAGGAACCCCGTGCCCACCGGTGCGAGCAGCCACTTGTGAAGACTCGTTCCGTAATAGTCGCACTTGAGATCGTCGCGCTTGAACGGAAAGTGAGCGAACGCGTGCGCGCCATCCACGAAAACCTCGATCCCCAGCGGCCGCGCCATCTCCACGATCTGCCGAACGGGCATGATCTGGCCCGTGAGGTTCGTGATGTGAGTAACCTCGATCACCTTCGTGCGCGGCGTGATCGCGGCTCTGAACTGCTCGACGAGATAACTGTCCGACGGCGGCGGGACCTTGAATGAAACCTGCTTCAGGACGATACCGTCGCGGCGCTCTCGCTGCTGCCACGACGTAATCATGCGTCCATAGTTCTGATTGGTGACCACTACTTCGTCGCCACGCTTGAGATCGAGGCCGAAGATCATGATCTCATTCGCTTCCGAAGCGTTCCGTGTGATCGCCATCTCCTCCGGGTCGCATCCGAACTCGCTGGCGAGATCGCGGCGCACGCTCTCCACTCGCGGCTCGAGCACCCGCCACATATGCTCTACCGGCAGCTCATTGGAGAATCTGAGGTCCCTGATCATCGCCTCGAGCACGTGGCTCGGCGTCGGACTGCAGCCGCCGTTGTTGAGATTGATCATCGTGCGATCGGAGTCGAAGGCGCGCTGAATCTCCGCCCAGTACGTCTCGTCGTCAGCGACGACTTGAGGGGAGCGGTCACCAGCGATCGCGTTGGCGCGGAATAGTGACCTGATCGCGCGCTCGCGAAACACTGGCTGCGCCGTCAGTCCCGCCACTGCCATGCTCGACAGAAAGTCCCGTCTCGTCGTCATCAAACCTCCAGTGCCACAAAAGAAAGAGCGGCCGTCACAGTTCAGTGACGGCCGCTCAATAATATGACTCAGCCCTTCGCCCGGCGAACTCGCTCCCGCCTACTGGTACTGGATGTAGAGAGGTTTCGGATTCAACAGCAGCACTTCTGCCGGCGTCAGAATCGGATCACCCAGCTTCGCATCGTTGTGGTAGAAGAGCTTGAACCCGGTGAATTGCACCGGCTCCTGCTCGACGTAGACGCGGTAAGAATCGTACTTGAGCCACGGCGCGCCCCACCCGTCCATGTTGATCACCACCTGAACCCGCGGGTCGAGCCGGATCTTCTTAGCACCGGTGAGCATGGTGTGGGTGAAGCGGTGCACGACGAGAACCTTCGGAGGAAGATTGTTCTTCGTCACGAGGTCCGATAGCAGGCCGATCGCGTAGTTCACGTCGTCAGAGCTCATCGTACCGATCCGCGCGCCTGGCTTGTCGGTCACCACTTCGCCCTTCTTCTTGTCCATCCGTGGCTTCATCGAGAACTCGGGATCAAGTCCGAGCATCACGTTTGGACGCCTGAGAAACGGAATGAGGCGCGGTACCTCTTCCCGTACCGTGCTCTGGCCCACCTGCACGTCGAGAAAGAGTAGGGCGTTCCTGCTGGCCGCCCAGGACGCGACCTTCTCGAGCAGGGTGTCGGCCATGCGGAGACGGTACTTCCCATCGCGCCCGGGCATCCCCTGCGCCACGACCGCGATGAGATGCAGCGCTGGCTGAACCGGAGTAGATGGATCAGCCTTCCGCCACTCGGCTATCTCCTTGTCGAGACGCGCCAGCATTTGATCGGGCGGAAGCTCTCCGAGGATTCCCATTCTCTTCGAGAGCGGATTTCCATAGAAAGCAATGATTCGCCGCGTGGGGAGAATGGAGCCCGGAAGCGGAGCAGCGGTTTTCACCGGCCAACTCGTGTTCTCCAGTCCGGCCCTGACGGCTTTCACGAGTGCCAGGCTGTCCTTCTTGGTGCGGCCTTTTACTGAAGGGACAGTGATCGGCGGAT
>DASWBC010000616.1:0-4727 GCA_036390815.1 Gemmatimonadaceae bacterium | reverse complement strand
GTATGTCGCAGCCGACCGTATCAAAGCACCTGCGAGTGCTGCGCGAGGCCGGCTTCGTGGAATCCACTGTGGACGCGCAGCGCCGGCTCTACCGACTGAAACCTGAACCGCTTCAGAAGGTGGATGCCTGGCTGGCCCCGTTCCGTCGGCTATGGTCCGCTCACCTCGATGCTCTCGAACGCCACCTCGATCGCACGGATCAATCAACCCCAACGAAAAGAAAGGAGAAAAGGACGCGCCCCAAACCGCGAACTTGACAAAGGAGAGACGAAAATGAAAATCAAACTGACGAGCGTGTACGTGGACGACCAGGAAAGGGCCCTGCGCTTCTATACGGAGGTACTGGGCTTTGCCAGCAAGGCCGATTTCAGTCAGGGTCCTTATCGCTGGCTGACCGTAGTCTCGGCCGAGGATCAGGACGGCACTGAGCTGCAGCTGGCGTTGAACAACAACCCAGCAGCCAAAGCGTATCAGCAGGCGATGTTTCAACAGCGCCAGCCCGCGACCATGTTTTTCACCGACGATGTCAAGGGCGACTACGAGCGGATCAAGGCCCGCGGTGCGGAGTTCACGATGCCGCCCACCGACGTGACCGCTTCGACGATTGCGATGCTGAACGACACCTGCGGCAACCTCATTCAGATCACCCAGCTGGCACGCTATGCACGCTAAGGAAAAGAAGGTGACCGATCGCGAGCAGTACACACCGGGTCCGGCCAACGGGGCTCAGGTACGAAAGGACGGAGAGAAGTGGACGCTCATTCTCGTCAGAGAGCTTCGCCACCCCCCGGAAAAAGTCTGGCAGGCGCTCATCGATCCGGCGCAACTGCGCGAGTGGGCTCCCTTTGAAGCCGATGGGAGCCTGGGTACGGTTGGAACCACAGTGAAGCTCACCACGGTCGCAGCCCCCACGCCGCACGTTACCGAAACAAGAGTGACGCGAGCCGACGCTCCCAGGGTGCTCGAGTACAACTGGGGTGACAAGGATATCCGGTGGGAGCTCGAAGCCGTTGGTGGCGGCACGCGCCTGACGCTGTGGCACAACATCGATCGCCGCTTCATCTCAATGGGTGCCGCCGGGTGGCACATTTGTCTCGATGTTCTGGATCACCTTCTCAGTGGAGCTCCCATCGGCCGCATCGTTGCCGGCGGGGCGATGAAGTTCGGTTGGTCTCGGCTCAACTCGGAGTACGCCCGGCAGTTCGGCATCGATAAGCCCAAGAGGAGGGACCAATGAAGCAAGCCAAGAGAGCCGCACCCTGCTAAAACAACCGAATGAGGTGCAGACAATATGAAAAAGACCGCAGCGACCAGGGGCGAATCCCCTTCCCGGCTGATCGACGCGAGGATCAAGGAACTGGACGACTGGAGGGGCAAGACCTTATCCCACGTCCGTGCTCTGATCAAACAGGCTGACCCCGAGGTGGTCGAGGAGTGGAAGTGGGGCGTTCCGGTTTGGTCTCACGGTGGACTGATCTGCACCGGCGAGTCGTACAAGAGCGCCGTGAAGCTGACCTTCGCCAAGGGCGCTTCGCTCAAGGACCGTTCAGGACTATTCAACTCCAGCCTTGAAGGCAACACCAGGCGCGCGATCGATTTCCATGAGGGTGGTAAAATAGATGAGGATGCCTTCAAGGCGCTCATACGCGCCGCCGCAGCCCTGAACAGGTCATCGGCCCGATAGTCGAATCCGGCGCTCGGATCGAATCCGCCGGGCGCGCGCATGTCGCGGCGCGTGGGCGCGGATAGCACCGTGCCTGGCGCACCAGGTTTACAGTTGAGCGCCTCTAAGCTTACACGCCGACTACGGCGATCGCGTCGATCGAGAACAGTAGTCCTCGCGGCAACTGTACCAGTGGCGTGGACCTGACCGGAGCCGCAACCGGGAAGAACTCCTCGAACAGCGCGTTGAGCAGGGGAAAGGCGTCGGGATCGGCCACGAAGCACGTCACCTTGATGACGCGCGCGAGGCTTGTCCCGGCATCTTCGAGAACTGCCTGCAGATTCGCGAACGCCTGGCGCGCCTGCGCTTCAAAGGAAACACCGGCAACGGTTCCGGTGGTCGGATCTATTCCCGTCTGGCCCGCCGTATAGACGAGGCCGTCGACGCGGATTGCCTGGGAGTATGGACCGATGCGGGGCACGCGAGGACTATCGATGATTTCGGATCGCAAAGCCATGTGATTGTATTTGTCGTGATCGAGTCTGGCCCTGATGAGCGTGACCAATTTCAGTCGATCAGAAACCAAAGTATTGACGAAAAGCGCCGGGAGTCGTTGAACGAATCTGCTATCGCCACTCGGACGACCACACGCGTTCGACTCGCTCGAGGACGCGAGCGAAGCGCGCCTCGTCCCGGATCTGATCGAAACGCGGATCCCACCAAACCGCCTGCGGCGCCCAGTAAACCAGAAAGGATTCACACTCGAGGCAATCCAGCGCCTTGCGCGCGTCACCTACGCTGGCCCAGGCGAGCGCGAGGTTCAGCGGCAGCGCTTCATGTCGGCTGGCCTTCAGCGCGAGCTGACGCGCACGACGCATGTCTCCGAGGATGGCAAACGCCGACGCCTGCTCGGCGAGCAGATCTCCGCGCAAATCGCTGCGCCTCTTCAGCCCGGCCTCGATCGCTTTCGTCACTGTGGCTTCGTCACCCAATCGCGCCGCGGCGCGCGCCAGTCCGGAATGTCCCTCCTCAAAATCCGCGTTCAGGTCGACTGCGGGCTCCATGTTCGATCGCGACAGGTCGTATTCCCCACGCAGGTATCGCTGCCAACCCAGAACTCCGACCAGCATTGGCAAAACCGGATTGAGGCTTACCGCGATCGTCTGCTCCCGAATCGCCTCCTCGCGCAATCCGAAGCCGCTCAGCAGCGTCATCGAGAGCCAGTGATGCGCATCGGCGTTCCGTGGATCGAGAGCAGTCGCGCGACGCAGCGCCGTTTCGGCATCGGGCCAGCGGCGCCGCATAATGTTGAGGCCGCCGATTGCCGCGGACGTGGCGGACACCGTGTCGTCGAGCCGGAGCGCGTGGTCAGCGGCGGCCGCTGCGTGCTCGATGGCGATGGCTATTGGCGCGTACCCCCGTCCTCCCATCACCGTCCACGAATCGGCGAGTCCGCACCACGCCTCGACGGCGCGCGGGTCACGCTCGGCGGCTGCTGTGAAATAGGAGATCGCGCGCTCGATCGAGTCGCGCGTTCGCTGATGCCATTGATGCCTGCCCCGCGCAATGAGACTCGTGGTCACCGAGTCGGTTTTGCGCGCCTGGCTTTCGCGCGGAGCGCGAGAAGCCACAACGACGATTGGTTCTCCATTCGGCAGCGCGCGGAATTCCCTAAGCAGCCGGGTCGTCTCAGCGGATGGTGCAATGCCGAGCTCCGCGGCAAGATATTCGATGAAAGCTCGGGCAACCGATTGCGCCCGCGCGTGGTTGTTCGTAGCGATCAGCAGCCGGACGAGCTTGCGAAATCCAGTCTCATCACCAGGCGCGAGCTCCAGCGCGCGCTCCGCCGCTGCTGTCGCCTCCAGCGGTCGACCGCCTTCCTCCAGCCGATCCGCGAGCGTCGAGGCCGCTCGTGCCGCCATCGCCCGCAAACGATCGCGCTCGGCGAGCGCCCACTGATCGAAATCCGCCGCGTTGCGCACGTAGAAGCCATCGAGGAAGTCCCCGCGGTACAATTGCAGCGCGTGCGCCCACCGTTCTTCGGCAATCGCTCTCCGGAACTCGGCGACATCGGTCCACACGAGATCCGTCGAGAGCCGCAGCGTCTCACCCGAAGCAACGATCGCTCGCTCTCCAAGCGTCTTGCGCAGGACGTAGATCGAATCGGCGAGAAGGTGGCGCGCGGTCACCTCGTCGCGATCGGGCCAGAGAAATCCCAGCAGGCGATCGCGGCTGAGCGCCTCTCCCGGAGAGCTCGCGAAGAGCGCCAGCAGCGCGATACGTCGCTGCTGTGACGCTCGACGCAGCGATACTCCCTTCGGACCGGTTAGTGAGACCGGACCAAGCAGCGCAACGCGACTCAACATGATGCGACTCGAGCCGCGAGCTCAAACGATAATTGGACGATAACCGCCTCGTACTATGGGTCGCAGCGCAAGGTAATTGGACACAGCGCTGGTGAATGGAGTGCACGAACGCACTGACAATTCATTGAGATTAAACCCTTTGGAGGTAAACATGTTGTTGCAACGCCTGAATCCTGGCGCCGCGCTGCTGTTGGCGGGCGTCATCGCTGCTTGCTCGAGTGGTGACAGCAGTAAGATCACGGCACAGACCCCGACGGCGACCGCGAATCGGTCAGTCGGATCAAACGATGGAATGGACCACAACACTCAGATCAACTGGGGACCGGCGCCGGCAGTCTTTCCGCCGGGCGCGCAGTTCGCTGTCGTTCAAGGCGATCCGAGCGTCGCGGGTGCGATCTTCACCGTGCGTCTTCGTTTTCCCAATGGCTACATCCTGCCGCCGCATACACATCCCACGGACGAGCACGTGACCGTGCTGCGAGGGACTTTCCTGGTGGGGCTAGGCGAGAATTTCTCGAAGGATGCACTCCAGGCGCTCAAGGAGGACGGATTCATTACGGCGCCCGCGAACATGGCGCATTTCGCCAGCGCGCGCGGGATCACGGAAGTGCAAGTGCACGCCATCGGCCCGTTTCAGCTGACCTACATACACCCGGAGGATGACCCGAGGAACTAACTGCATTTCGTCATGGTCGGCA
>DASWBC010000615.1:0-7127 GCA_036390815.1 Gemmatimonadaceae bacterium | reverse complement strand
GTCTTCGCTTCCGCCGCGAGGCCCCAGAGCAAGCCACGACCCGATGATTGGTCCGCGGTTACGAGCGCAATCGGTCGATCAGGCACGATCCAATCCGATGGAGCTATGAAGTACGGGTTTCCGCGCAGCGACCTGAAGGTCACGGTCAGTGGCGTGAGAATCAGGCCGTCGTTGGCGCTTGGATCCTGGGTGGCATTCAAACGAATGGGTACAAGCGACGCAATGGTCATGGGCGATCTCGTTCTCATCGAGACGGAAGTCTCGCCCGTAATCGACGCGCTACAGCAGAAAGGCGTTCAGCAAACCGCGGTGCACAACCATCTCCTTCGCGAATCGCCCCGGATCGTGTACGTTCACATCGCGGCGCGCGGCGACGCAGCCCGGATCGCGGCGGCGATTCGAGCCGCGCTCGACCTCACGAAAACTCCCCCACCTTCGCCGCCCGAGAGTTCGCCGGCGCTAGAGCTCGACACTGCACTGATCCATCGGACACTCGGGTACGGTGGAAAAGCGAACGGCGGCGTCTATCAAGTCAGCGTCCCACGCCGTGAGCCAATTACAATGGAAGGCGAGGTCGTCCCTCCATCGATGGGTGTCTCGACCGCGATCAATTTTCAGCCAACGGGACGGGGCTGGGCAGCGATCACCGGCGACTTCGTGATGTTGTCGAGTGAAGTGAACCGCATCATTCCGATCCTTCGCTCGGGCCAGATCGATGTCACGGCTCTTCACTCCCACATGGTTGGAGAAGAGCCGAAACTCTATTTCATGCACTTCTGGGCCGACAACGACGCCGGCAAGCTCGCGGTTACTCTTCGGCGCGCCATCGATGAGATGAAATAAAAAAGGCCACCAATACTGGTGGCCTTTTCTCTGACGAAGTCGGGGTTAGCCCTCTTCCTCGTCCTCGAAGGTGAGAGCATCCGCCTCACGGACGCGAGCGAGCATGGCGTGGACCGGAATTGCGATGCCCCGGTCGTTCAACACGGATTCCTTGCTGGATCCGCGCTCGAACCAGCTCCCCACTCCGGGAGTTGTCTCTGTACCGCTCGTACCAGCCGCCTCTTCGTCAGGGGCGGTATCCGAACCATACACGTCCATTCGACCTCCATGGGTTTATTGTCCTTTGCTGCCATACATTCGATACCCCAAAACAGTAGTTTCGACCCACGGAAAGAAGCTACAATCGGTACCGAATCACACAATAGTTTGATGCTGTTCGACGCCAAACTGGTACAACCGGTTAATGCTTCTACCGGATTGCTTTCGGGTCGATTCCCCTAGTAGCGAAAATCCGGCCAACGGCCTCGCCAATCTTGTTATTGGGGGTGCTGGCGCCAGCGGTCACGCCCACCCGTACCTGATCCGTACGCGAAAGCCAGTCAGAAGATTCGACATCCTCCTTGGCTCCGAGGGGGCGGTGGCGGATTGTCCCGGAATCGGGATCGATGTCGTCGGCATCCTCGACGTGGTAGGTGCGGACAGTTTCTGAGCACAGAGCCGCCAGTGACATCGTGTTACTGGAATTGTATCCGCCGATCACAACCATCACGTCGAGGGGCTCGCGCAACAACTCAACTACGGCATCCTGCCGCTCCTGGGTCGCGCTGCAGATCGTGTCGAAGGTCCGGAAATTCTCCATCGCGTATTCGTCCCCCCGGGCCCGCGCCATGGAGTGTCCCACCAGCTCTCCGATGGCGAGGGATTCACGGGCGAGCATCGTCGTCTGATTGGCGACGCCGATGCGCCGGAGATCGCGCTCGGGATCGAAGTTGGGGGAGGTCGCGTGCGCAAAGCGCTCGACCAGGGCCGAGGCGCTCAGGCGCCCTTCAATAAAATCACACACCAGGCCGGCCTCATCGATATTGCGAACGATTAGGTACTGGCCGCCCTCGTATTTCTCCGCCTGCGACGCCGTGGCGCGCGTCTCTTCATGGTAGTACTTGCCGTGAATCAGCGAGGTGAATCCATCGCGTGCGTAACTCTCCACCCGCTTCCAGACGTTGAGCACGGAGCCGCATGTCGTATCGACCATCACGCATCCGATTTTCCTGAGGGTCTCGAAATCCGTAATCGTCACCCCGAAGGCCGGGAGGATGACCACATCTTCAGTCTTCACTCCCGAGAAATCGATGCGGCCATTGTCGGGCATGAGGAAGGTGATCCCCATCCCCTGAAGTTTCGAGTTCACGTGCGGGTTATGGATGATCTCACCGGCCAGGTAGATGGTACGATCGGGGAACTTCTTTCTAGCCTGATATGCGTAGTCGACCGCGCGCTCTACCCCGTAGCAGAAGCCGAATTCCTTCGCTAAACGGATGGTTACATCCCCGGCGGTCAGGGTATAATCCCGGTCCTTGAGCAGGTCCACGAGGTGCCCAGTATAGTCCGAGGCCAGTTCGGACTGGATCTCGGATTTCAACCCGAATCCTTTCCGAAAGTACGTGGCGCCCCCAGTTCCGTTTGGCGTATTGGCCTGCATATTCCCTGTGGTGGGGGCCGCGGTCCCCGGACCCGGCCCCTTCACCGACGCGTCAGACATACCTTGAATCTAGCAGTGACCAACCGTTAATGCGCTTCGATAAACGACGATGACCGAGTCATTCGGAGCGTACCCCGCAGAACAGACGGTGCCGCTCATCGAAAGCGCGCCATTCATACCCGCCATCACGCGGCCGCAAGGCCTGAGTCGACCCGCACCCATCGTCAAAGGCGATACCATAGGTGTGGTGGCTCCATCGTACGCCCCGCAGCACGCGTGGCTCCTTCGCGGAGCCCAGGCGATGGAAGATGCCGGCTACAAAGTCATCCTCTGCGACGAGGTTGACCAGTTCCGCCGCTTCCAGCAACGCGAGGATGAGCGGTGCGCTGAAAATCTGATGCGCATCTGGCTCAACCCCGATGTGAAAGCGGTCATCGCGGCGACCGGTGGCTACGGAGCCGTGCGACTCCTTCCCTTTCTGGACCCCGATGTTTTCCGCCGGAATCCCAAGTCTTTCGTGGGATACTCGGACATCACGGCGCTGCATCTCTGGCTAATGCGTCGAGCGCAGCTGCGTGTCTTCCACGGCCCAACGCTCGACGATCTTTTCCCGGGCGGAAGCGATCCCACGGTTCTTTCCCTTCTGTCAGCTCTCTCCACGCCGCGCCCCGAGTCGGAGATCGGACGCGGAAGCGCGCGCGCCGTGCGGCCGGGTACAGCAGTTGGCCGGCTCACCGGGGGAAATCTGTCTTTGGTACAGCAGACCATCGGCACTCCCTACGAGATCGATACCCGGGATGCAATTCTCTTCCTCGAGGAAACCCGCGATCCCATGTCGGTCGTGGACGAGCGCCTGCTGCACCTGCGTGCAGCTGGATTGCTCCATCATGTCCGTGGCATCGTCTTCGGCCAGCTCTCGCTCGATCGATCGGAAGAGGATGAGTTCGAGGATTTCCTCCTCGATCTCGTGTCCGATCTCCAGGTGCCGATTCTGATGGACTTCCCCGCTGGCCACGAGGTCCCGAATCTCACGCTTCCCCTCGGAACAGAGGTGGAGTTGGTCGCCGACGAGACGACTGGCTGGCTTTCCTATCGGGAGGATGCGCTCGCGTTCTCTGAGGAGAGGCCGCGACTCAGCCTGGTGTAACGCACGCTAGAGTCCGCCCGCTTGGACGGTCGCATCGACAGCGATGCACCAGACGTGAATAAGCATCAGGTGAACTTCCTGGATAAGAGCGCCCTCCCCACTCGGCACGGCGACGACATGATCGGCGTCGGCACCCGTCAGGCCCTGCTTTCCGCATAGCGCGATTGTTACCGCGCCCTTGTCCTTCGCGGCTTTCAGCCCGCGCAACACATTTTCGGAGCGGCCGCTCGTGGTGATCCCGACAACGGCATCACCCATGGCCACCAGCGCTTCCACCTGACGCTCGAACAGGGCGCCGTATCCAAAGTCGTTGGCGATGCAGCTGATGACGGCCGAGTCGGCAACCAGCGAGATCGCGGGCAGCGGCCTCCGTGTCTCCTTGAAGCGCCCAATCAGCTCTTCGACGAGATGATTGGCCTGGGTCGCGCTGCCTCCATTCCCGAAGGCAAGAATTTTTCCTCCGCGACCGAGGGAGGAGATAATGGCTTCCGCGGCGGCGTCCGAAGCGGGCTGAAGCGATGCGATGCATGCATCGATGACTTCCCGATGCTCGCTGAAATGCGTGGCGAAGTGTTGTGCAGGCATGCGCGGATTATACGAGCGAGAGCAGTCGGCGCCAGTGCGCGTCGCCGCTACCGCCCGCGGCGGCGGCGGCGCCTGGGATCCGAACTTCTGCCGGGACTGCGCTTGCGACCGCCCTCGTGGGAGCCGCCGCGTGCCCGAGCGCGAGAACGTGGGCCGCCGTGAGATCCGTGTCGGGCGCCGTGCCGGTGATCGCCACTTCTTTGATGCTGCCGAAACTCGCCCGCAATCCGGCGCACCTCGCTCTCGGCATGCGACAACATGCTGAGATCGTCCTGGGTTTCCTCGACTTCGTCCGGTGACCACGGCTGCGCGAGGCGTTCCTGAAGGTCCTCGAGCGTGTCGGCGCGCACGGCACCTCGCTGACCGCGCAGGACGACGAATCGCACCGGGCGATCGAGCGGGGGGATTTCCGCCGCCGTCAGCGTGCGCGCGACCTTTTCCGGAAGACGAAGCCTGGCCACGCCACGGCGCTCGCCATCGCGCTCCTCCACGTCGTAGTCGATCTCGACATCACGGTCGCGAATCGTCACCTGATCGGGCAAACGATCGAGGCGCTCCCGGACCTCGAAAGGAACGAACCTGTCCCTCTCCACACCGAGCCTGGCTGATTGGAATTCGTCCACAGAGCTGACTTGAGCCAGCTGGTCTTCATACAGCGCGGTGAGCTCGGGCAAGCCAAGACGCTTCGTCTCGCCCCCGGAGCGCTTGTATGCTCCACGGATTTCTTCGATCGCTTCGCGGTTTTTCTTCACCGCTAAGTGTTTGGCTTCGCCGCGCGCCAGCGCTTCCGCGAGCACGTGTCGCGCCTCCTTCGCCAGCTCGGGTGGAAACTTTTCCACCGTCTCCAACTCGCTCTCGAGCTCGAAGCCGAAATAATCGAGCGATCGCTTCATCACCAGTGGACCGTGCTTTCGCCGCGGATCATAGACTACTTCCACTTTGCCCCGGGTCGCGTAACGATGGATCAGCTCCATCGGGATCTGCGTCCCTTCGATCGCCGCGCGGGGAATACCGGAACGGTCGGCAAAGTATCGGAGGTCCCCTGCAATCGCACCCCAGCTCCCGGCCACGCTCGTCTTGGAGACCCGTGCCTCGGTCCCATCTGCCGTCTGCTCGTTGATGACGAGATCGAAGGGCATGTATTGCGCGAGCAGGGCCGCGAATTTTCGATAGACGTGATCGCGCGCATTCACCATTTTCGTCGGCAGTTCCATGCCGAGCGCTCGATAGATGCTTGCGGTCGCGAGCGCAGCATCTTCAATCGCCTTCACCAGCACACCGCGCTGTTCCGCCCAACCCTCGATGCTCTCATCGAAGAGATGTCGCGGGAGCCCGTACACTTCGCCGATATACCCGCAGTGCGCATACGCCTCGGCGTAAAGGTTGTACGCGGTGAGATTGTCGCTACCGGGCACGATGACGCCAGAGAGATCCCGCTCTTCGCGCGTCATCCGGTGCAGTGACTCGATCGAGCTCATCACCGCCAGGTAAGGAACCAGCTCGTCGTCAGCATTCACGAGGAGCTCCGCCCAGGGCCGGTCCACCGGCATCGCTTCGACCGATTTGCCGTACCGCGACAGCCTGCCATTTTCGATGATGCCCCGCTGCTCCAGCAGCGTTACAGCTTTCCGGTACGCGACACGATCGAGGGGGACAGGAAGCTCCAACTGGTCGACGGCGACTCCGAGGTCCGCGCAGGTCATTGCAACACGCTCTGAGTCTCCCGCCAGCTGGAACTCTGGAGCCGTCGGTCTCAGCGACGAGAAATGAATGTCGCGATCGGAGAGTATGAACACTCGTCCGCCGGCGACGCGGCCGTGTACACGCCCAGCCATCTGGAGGATCTCGTTGGCGCCGAGATGGACCCTGGTCAGCACGTTCTTGCCGCGCTCGATGACGTTGCTGAAGCGAGTGTCGTCGATGACCACAGTGTCGAGGCCCTGAACGTTGAGAGCGCTCTGCCCCGCCGCCGTCATCGCCAGGAAATACGGTTTCTTTTCTTCGCCCTCGAGAAATGGGCGAATTACTCTGATCGGCTCGCCGCCGTGATAGAATGCGCTGTTGATCCGGGGAAAGCGGTCCCCTACCAGCTCCGCGGCTTCTTCGACTCCTGCCCGGGTGGGGAGGAACATCCCGACTCCGCGCTTTTCCTTGACCACCGCCTGCAGGAACCGATCGTCGAGAAATGTCCGTGGATCTTTCCTCACGATCTTCACGTCCGCCGCCTTCGAGGGATCGAACGCCGACGTCTCCAGCACCGCCGCGGCGTTGAGATAACGCGCGTAGAGCGTTGGATCCACTGTCGCAGAGAGCCAGATGAACCGGCACCCCACTCTCTTGCCGAGAGCGAGACACAGCTCCAGCTCCGCCGAAGTCTGGTGGATCTCGTCGACCACCAGGGTATCGGTGGGAAGTATGTCTCCATCCTGGAACCAGCGGCGCGCGATTCCCGTCGTGACCACGATCACATTCCAGTTCGGCGTCTCGGGCGTCGCCTCGCGCTCGCGATTCACTACCCCCGTTTTGAGAACGTCGGTGCCGAGGATCGTCTCGGCGATCGGGCGGATCGATAGGGTTTTGCCGGTGCCCGTGCCGGCCACAATCCCGAATCCCTTTCCCGCTGCCGCCAGCTGACGAATTTCCTGGCCATGCTGCTTCTCGAGGATCGTCGGGATCCGCAGGCCCAGGGCGAGCTCGATTGTCTCGCAGGCAGCGCGCGTGGGGGCGATGACGATGAGGCGACCTGTCGGTGGCTCAGCCGCTACGTACGCTTCGCGGTCAGGAGGGAGGTATCGGTCTGTGACGGTGCGCGGCATTCACCGTGGAAGTTGCACACATCGCACCGGATGCGAAACGGCCCCGGGAGATTTACTCGCCCGGGGCCGTCGCTGAATCAGAAGAGCCACTTAGTCG
>DASWBC010000614.1:0-1568 GCA_036390815.1 Gemmatimonadaceae bacterium | reverse complement strand
CCACGTCCGCCAACCTGGTGAGACTGCAGCAACGGCTCGGCAAGAACTACACGCACTTCCGCGCTGACATTCGCGATCAGCTGGCAATCTCGAAGATTTTCGGGAAGTACGGCCGCGATGTGTCCCTCGTTGTGCACACCGCGGCACAACCTTCCCACGATTGGGCGGCAACCGATCCCGCGACGGATTTCACGGTCAACGCCAACGGAACCTCCGTGATGCTGGAGGCAAGCCGGAACTCATCTCCGGACGCAGTTTTCATTTTCACCTCGACCAACAAGGTCTACGGAGACACTCCCAATCGGCTTCCATTGATCGAGCTCGAAAAGCGCTGGGAAATCGAACCGACTCATTCCTACGCCGGGGGAATCCGCGAGGACATGTCGATCGATTCGACCCTGCACAGTCTCTTTGGCGCGTCGAAGGTCGCCGCCGACATTCTCGTGCAGGAATATGGAAGGTACTTCGGGATGCGCACAGCCTGCTTTCGTGGTGGCTGTCTAACCGGCCCAAATCACGCGGGCACGGCGCTGCACGGTTTTCTGGCGTATCTGATGAAGTGCGCTGTGACCGGACAACCATATACAGTGAACGGGTATCGTGGCAAACAAGTCCGGGACAACATTCACAGCGCAGATCTGATTGCAGCCTTCGACGCATTTTTTGCGTCTCCTCGGAGTGGCGAGGTGTACAACATTGGCGGCGGACGCGACAGCAACTGCTCGATGATGGAAGCAATCGAGCTTTGCGAGTCAATCGTGGGCCGCCCGATGTCCGCCGAGTACAGCGACGTCAATCGCATCGGAGACCATATCTGGTGGATCAGCAGCAACGAGCGATTCAAGAGTCATTACCCCGAGTGGAGAATCCGGCGCAACGTCCCGGCGATTCTCGGGGAGATCTACGAGCACAACCGCGAGCGTTGGGAATCAGCGAGTACGGCAGCGATCACATGATCAAACTCGGCAAGCGTGATATCCTCGGAGTGATGGTTGATGTCGTCGACTACGAGTCGGCCGTCGACCAGATCGTCCACGCGGCTAAGGCGCGGCGTGGTTTCACCGCCACCGCGCTCGCGGTGCATGGGGTGATGACCGGCGCTCTGGATCCCGAGCAACGATTCCGGCTAAATGAGTTCGACCTCGTCGTTCCCGACGGACAACCGGTGCGATGGGCGCTCAACCTCCTGCACTCGACGCGTCTCAGGGAGCGCGTCTATGGTCCGACGTTGATGCTCGCTCTTTGCGAGAGATGCGCGAGCGATGGAATCCCGATCTACCTATATGGCAGCAACGAGTCCGTGCTGGTCAAGCTTCGTGAGCGACTGCAGAAACGGTTCCCCGCTCTCAGGATTGCCGGGTCGCAGCCATCGAGATTCCGGCGTATCACTGCTGACGAAAAGGCGAAGATCGTCGACGACATTCGCGGTAGCGGCGCGCGGCTGGTGTTCGCCGGGCTGGGGTGTCCCCGGCAGGAAGTGTGGGCGTATGAATTTCGCGACGCTCTTTCGATGCCGGTCGTCGCGGTCGGAGCAGCGTTCGACTTTCACGCGGGTACGGTCCCTCAGG
>DASWBC010000613.1:0-4229 GCA_036390815.1 Gemmatimonadaceae bacterium | reverse complement strand
CTGCCCGCAGTAGTCCTTGAAGGATGGATCGAGCGCTTCCTTGAACGCGACGGCCTTGGCGGCGATGATGTGCTCCAGGGGCCCACCCTGGGTGCCCGGAAACATGGCTTTGTCGATGATTCTCGCGTGCTCTTCCTTGCAGAGAATGAGGCCGCCGCGGGGGCCGCGCAGAGTCTTGTGCGTCGTGCTCGTCACCGCGTCAGCATGCGGAATCGGCGACGGGTGAAAACCGGTCGCGACCAGACCCGCGAAGTGAGCCATGTCCACCATGAACTTCGCGCCGATCTCGCGCGCCACTTCCGCGAACGGCTCGAAGTCGATGATGCGCGCGTACGCGCTGGCGCCGGCGATGATCATCTTGGGCTTCTGGTCGCGGGCTATCTTCTGCATCTGCGCGTAGTCGATGCGTCCGTCCTCGCCGACACCGTAGTGGATCGCGTGGTACAGGAGTCCCGAAAAGTTGACGGGTGATCCGTGAGTGAGGTGCCCGCCCTGCGAGAGATCCAGACCGAGAACGACGTCGCCCGGCTTGAGGAACGCGAGATAGACGGCGGCGTTCGCCTGCGCCCCCGAGTGCGCCTGCACATTGGCGTGGTCGGCGGCGAACAGTTTCTTGACGCGGTCGATCGCGAGCTGCTCCACCATGTCCACGAACTCGCACCCGCCGTAGTACCGTTTCCCGGGAAGACCCTCCGCGTATTTGTTGGTGAGAGGAGTTCCCATCGCTTCGAGCACGGCCGCCGAAACGAAGTTCTCGCTCGCGATGAGCTCGAGTCCGTGGCGCTGGCGATCGACCTCGAGGTCGATGAATCGGGCAATCTCCGGATCTGATTGCGCCAGCGAGCCTTCGGGCATGGCGATTTTCGCCCCGGATTTGCGAGGAGGTGCGGTTGTCTGCGGCATCACGTGTCCTGGATATCTATTTTCTTGACGCGCCGCTCGTGGCGGCCGCCTTCAAATTTAGTGTCCAGCCAGGCCTTCATGGTCTCGATTCCCTGATCGTCCGTCATGAAACGAGCCGGAAGGACCAGCACGTTTGAATCGTTGTGCTTGCGCGAGAGCTCTCCGATCGCCGGTTCCCACGCCAGAGCGGCCCGCACCCCCGGATAGCGATTGGCAACGATGTCCATGCCAACCCCACTGCCACAGAGCAGGATGCCTCGCTTGGCTTTGCCCTCGGAAACCTCTTTGGCGAGAGGATGCGCGTAATCGGGATAGTCATCGGGCTTGCCGGGATCGTTCGCACCAATGTCGTCAGGCGTGTAGCCCAATTTCTTCAGCTCGGAGACGAGACGGTTCTTCATCTCGACCCCGGCATGATCAGACGCGATTGGAATCGTCTCGCTCATTTTGCCTCCGCCAGTCTCAGCTCCGCCAGCCGGTCCGCCGCCTCGTACGTTGGAATCTTCTTGGCCTCAGCGATATCGAACACTTTCAGAATCGTATCATAAATATCGTCGGCCTTGTCGAGCGCGCGCTGGGCGTCCCAGCCGGCAACCTCGCCGTAGACATTGATTACTCCGCCGGCGTTGGCCACATAATCGGGAGCGTACAGAATGCCGCGCCGTTGGAGCTCGTCACCATGGCGGTCCTCGAGAAGCTGATTGTTCGCGCCGCCGGCAACGATCTCTACCTTGAGCTTCGGAATCGTCTTGTCGTTGATGATTCCGCCCAGCGCGCACGGCGAGAAGATGTCGGCGTCCACCGAGAAGATCGCAGCATCATCGACGATCTTCGCGCCGGTCGCCTTTGCCACCTTCGCCGACTTGGCCGGATCGATCTCGGAGATGATCAGCCTGGCGCCGGCCTCGTGCAACTCCTTGGCGAGATAGCTCCCGACACTGCCGGCGCCCTGAATCGCGATTGTCTTCCCTTCCAGGCTGTCCGAGCCCCACTTCCGGTTCGCAGACGCCTGCACCGCGCGGAAGACGCCGTGCGCGGTCACGGGCGACGGGTCGCCGGATTTGCCCGCGAGTCCCGCGACGTGCTTCGTCTCCATCTGCACGTAGGACATGTCCTTGGTGCTCGTGCCAACGTCCTCGGCCGTGATATAACGGCCGCCGAGTGTCTCGACGAAACGACCGTGGGCGCGGAAGATCTTCTCGCGGTCCTTCGTCTTGTTGTCGCCAATGATGATGGACTTGCCGCCACCGAGATTGAGTCCCGCGACGGCATTCTTGTATGTCATGCCGCGCGAAAGTCGGAGCGCGTCGGTAATCGCTTCTTCGTCAGTCGCGTACTGCCAGAATCTGGTGCCACCGAGGGCAGGTCCGAGCTTCGTGCTGTGAACCGCGAGAATGCCTTTGTATCCAACAGAGGGATCGCTGCACATCACGATTTCCTCGTGTCCCATTTCAGCCAGCGTGTCGAACAGTCTCATTTATTAGGTTGTTCCGAGGTGGTGATGGTCTGCCCGTAAGAACGAGCGCTCCGGTGTTGATCGTCTATGCCCGCAAGAACGAGCGCTGCGGTAATACATCATGTATGCCCATAGAGAGCGCGCGCGATCACGATCCTCTGGATCTCCGACGTGCCCTCATAAATCTCGGTGACTTTCGCATCGCGCATAAGGCGCTCAACCGGATAATCCTTGACGTAGCCGTATCCGCCGAAGATCTGCACCGCCTGAGTCGTCACCCACATCGCCGTCTCGCTCGCCATCAGCTTCGCCATCGAGCTGAACTGGCGAATGTTCTGCCCGCGATCCTTCGCCGCGGCCGCCGCGTGCAATAGCGCCCTCGAGCCGGCCACCCTCATTGCCATGTCAGCGAGCTTGAACTGGATTGCCTCGAATTCCTTGATCGCCTTGCCGAATTGCTTCCGTTCCCCGGCGTACGCGACGGAGTGCTCGAGTGCTGCGCGAGCGATTCCTATCGCCTGTGCTGCAATTCCGAGGCGACCATTGTCGAGCGTCTGCATGGCGTAAATGAAACCCTGCGCCTCTTCCCCGAGGAGATTCTCCGCGGGCACGCGCATGTTGTCGAAGGTAAGCTGCACCGTTGGTGATGCGCGGAGCCCGAGCTTGTCTTCCTTCTTGCCGACGTTGAATCCGGGGAGATCCGGCGTGATGATGAACGCACCGATCCCGCGCGCTCCCCGGCGTGAGCCCGTCTTGTCGGTACGCGCCATGGTAAGGATCGCTCCGGCGGTGTTGCCGTTCGTCACCCAGCTCTTGGTGCCGTTCAGTATCCATGAGTTCCCGTCCTTCACCGCCTGCGTCGCGACCGCCGAGGCATCGGATCCGGCGTCCGGCTCGGACAAAGCAAAGGCGCCCAGTATCTCACCGCGCGCCATCTTTTTGAGGAACCTCTCTTTCTGCGCATCCGTTCCGTAGCGAAGAATCATCTGCGTCGGAAGCGAGTTGTGAACGCTCATGAGCACTGCCACGGATGCGTCGGCGGCAGCAATCTCCTCGAGAGCGATCAAGTACGTTCCGGTGTCCGTGCCGAGACCATCGTATTCCTCGGGCAGCATCATGCCAAGGAATCCGAGCTCGCCCAGCTTCTTCACCAGCGACGGCTCGAAGTAGGCCCGCTGATCCCAATCCGCTGCGTGAGGCGTGATCTCTGCGCGGGCAAACTCGCGCGCGAGCTTCTGGACCTCGGATTGTTCTTCGCTCAGCGGGTGGAGAGCCCAGGACACGTCGGCTTACTTACTATAGTTATGGAAGCCGCGGCCGCTCTTCCTGCCGAGCCAGCCTGCCGCGACGTACTTCTTGAGCAGCGGACAGGGCCGGTACTTCGGGTCGCCGAGTCCGTCCTGCAGTACTTGTAGTATTGCGAGGCAGGTATCCAGTCCGATCAGATCGGCCAGCGCGAGTGGACCCAACGGATGGTTCATGCCGAGGGTCATTACCTGATCGATCGCTTCCGGGGTGCCTACTCCCTCCATCAGGCAGTAGACTGCTTCGTTTATCATCGGCATCAGGACGCGATTGGAGACGAAGCCGGGATAGTCGTTCACTTCGACCGGCGTCTTCCCGAGTCGGGTCGCGATGTCGGTGACGTACTTCGTCGTCTTGTCGGATGTCGCGAGTCCGCGGATGATCTCGACGAGCTTCATCACCGGAACGGGATTCATGAAATGCATGCCGATGACCTTGTCGGGGCGCGAGGTTCGGCGCCCGATCTCGGTGATCGAGATTGAGCTCGTGTTGGTGGCGAGCACGGTGGCCGGTTTCGCGATTCGGTCGAGATCCGTGAATATGCGATACTTGAGGCCGCTGTCCT
>DASWBC010000612.1:0-4328 GCA_036390815.1 Gemmatimonadaceae bacterium | reverse complement strand
CTTGCCGAAGGGCGTCCAGGCTTACACAGTGAGCAGAGCGTGCGCCTCGGCGAATCAGGCGATCACCGATGCGGCTGACCAGATCGTCCTTGGTCACCTCGACGTCGCAATCGCAGGCGGGTCGGAATCTCTGTCCAACATTCCGATTCTCCACTCGCAAAGGTTCGCCGAGACGCTGGTTCTCGCGTCGAAAGCGAAATCGCTGCCGGCGCGGCTCCGGACTCTCGCGCGTCTGCGTCCGAAGGATTTCATTCCCATCACCCCGGCGATCGCCGAACCCACGACCGGCGAGACGATGGGACAGTCGGCGGAGAAAATGGCCAAGCTCAACGCGATCACGCGCGAAGAGCAGGATCATTTTGCGCTCCGCTCGCACCGGCTCGCGTCCGCCGGCACCGCCGATGGAAGATTGACGGCTGAGATCATGCCGGTCTACGTGCCGCCCAGGTTCGACAGCGTGCTGACGTCTGACAATGGGATTCGCGAGGACACGAGCTACGAGCAGCTGGCGGCGCTCAAGCCAGTCTTCGACAGAAAGTACGGCAGCGTGACCGCGGGCAATTCGTCGCCCCTCACGGACGGAGGTGCCTGCGTTCTCCTCATGAGCGAGGAGAAGGCGAAGGCGCTCGGCTATACTCCGCTCGGGATAATCAAATCGTACGCCTACGCGGCGCTCGATCCGGGAGAGCAGTTACTCCAGGCGCCGGTGCTGGCAGCGCCGGTCGCGCTCAAGCGCGCGGGCCTCTCGTTGAAGGATATCGATCTGGTGGAAATGCACGAAGCGTTCGCCGCGCAGGTGTTGTCGAATCTCAAGGGATTCGAATCGAAGTCGTGGGCCGAGAGGGCGGGCTTCTCCCAGCCCGTGGGCGAGGTGGACAGAGCGAAGCTCAACGTCATGGGCGGCTCGATCGCCATTGGCCATCCATTCGGAGCGACCGGTGCGCGAATCACGACGACGCTTCTGAACGAGCTACAGCGCCGCGGCGGGCAGTTTGGTCTGATGACCGTGTGCACGGCGGGCGGCATGGGCTTCGCGATGGTGGTCGAGAGAACACGATGAGCCCGACTTCGGAAGTCACGATCGGCGGGCTGGTAGGCACGCGCTGGAAGCCGGCGCTGTCGGTCGAGGTCACGGACGGCATCGCGATCATAACGTTCGATCTCCCGAACGAGTCGGTCAACAAATTGAACCGCGCGGTGAAGGATGAATTCGTCGCGCTGGTGAGCAGGCTGGAGCGCGATACTACCATCACCGCCGCGGTATTCGTGAGCGGCAAGCCCGACGTGTGGATTGCGGGGGCCGACATCGAGGAGTTTCTGCAGCTGAAGACCGCGACCGACGCCGAGCGGCTGAGCAGGGACGGTCAGATGCTGCTCGATTCGATTGAGCACCTTCGGGTGCCGATCGTCGCCGCGATACATGGCGCCTGTCTGGGCGGAGGACTCGAGACCGCGCTCGCCTGCCACTATCGCATTGCGACCGATCATGCAAAGACCATCCTCGGTCTTCCCGAAGTTCAGCTGGGGCTGATTCCCGGCGCGGGCGGGACGCAACGATTGCCCCGCAGAATCGGGCTCACGAATGCGCTGGACATGATTCTCACCGGCAAGCAGGTCCGCGCCAGGAAAGCGCTCGACCTCGGCCTGATCGATGAGCTCGTGCACCCGTCCATACTCCGCAGCGTCGCAATCCAACGGGCGCGCGAGGTCGCGGAGGGAAGAAAGAAGAGCGAGCGGCACACCGGAGGAATGAAGGGCTTGCTCATCGATGGGAATCCGGCGGGCCGCGCGATCGTGCTCAGAAAGGCTCGCGAGCAGACGCTCGCCAAATCGCGCGGGCATTATCCCGCGCTGATCGCCGCGATAGATGTCGTCGCTGCCGGCTACGCCAAGGGCGTTTCACACGGGTATCGCGAGGAGTCTCGCCGTTTCGGCGAGATGGCGATGACCGACGTGTCGCGGCAGCTGATTTTCCTCTTCTTCGCGACGAACGAGCTGAAGAAGGATCCCGGCGTCGATCCCGCACAGTATCCAGACCTGCCGGTCTCCGATTTCGACCCGCTGCCGGTCAACAAAATCGCGATCATCGGCGCCGGATTCATGGGAGCGGGCATTGCATCGATCGCGGTGCAGCACGGGAGCCTGGTCCGCCTCAAGGACGCCGATCACACGCGCGTGGCGAAGGGATACGCGGCGGTGCGAGAAATTCTCAAGGAGCGGCTCACCAGGAGGCAGATCACGAAGATCCAGTACAGCGATTACATGGCGCTGCTGGGCGGCACCGTCGACTACTCCGGCTTCGGCAACGTCGATCTCGTCATCGAGGCCGTGTTCGAGGATCTCGCGATCAAGCATCAGGTTCTGCGCGAGACGGAGGCGGCGATCCACCCTGGTGCGATCTTCGCCACCAATACATCTACCATTCCGATTTCCTTGATCGCGCAGGCATCGAGCCGTCCGGAGCGCGTGCTCGGAATGCACTTCTTTTCTCCGGTGCAAAAGATGCCATTGCTCGAGGTGATCACCACCGCGGAAACGCATCCGCAGGTGACCGCGACGGTCGTGGCCTACGGGAAGAAGCTTGGAAAGACCGTCATCGTCGTGAACGATGGACCGGGGTTCTACGCCAATCGTATTCTCGCGCCCTACATCAACGAGGCGGCCATCCTGCTCGATCAGGGCGTCGCGGTAGACATCATCGACAAGGCACTGGTGGATTTTGGGTTTCCTGTGGGGCCGATCACACTCATCGATGAAGTCGGGCTCGATGTCGCCACCAAGGCCGGGAAGATCATGGCCGACGCGTATCCGGACCGGATGCAGCCGGCGAAATCGATTCAAGCGGTCGTTGCGGCGGGACGTTACGGGAGAAAATCGAAGAAGGGCTTTTTCACCTACGACAAGGAAGGCAAGAAGGGCGAGGTCGATCCTTCTGTCTACTCGCTGTTCCTCACGCCGGGAAGCATTCCGATCGTAAAATCGATCGCGCCTACTGCCGGGACCGAGGCACCCGCGCGACCGGAGATGCCAGCCGTGCAGATTCAGCAGCGGACGGTCCTGGCGATGCTCAACGAAGCCGCGCGCTGCCTGAGCGACGGGATCGTCCGCTCTTCGCGCGATGGCGACGTTGGAGCGGTATTCGGAATCGGCTTCCCTCCGTTTCGCGGCGGACCATTCCGCTATATGGATTCACTCGGCATTCAGATTGTGGTGCAGCGGCTCGAGGATCTCAACGCGCGCTTTCCGGGGCGGTTCGAGCCAGCGGAGCTGCTGCTCGAGATGGCTCGTCGGAGGCAGGTTTTCTATCCCGACGAGCGCTCGTGAGGGGAGGAGTGCCGGCCAGATTGCGTTCGTCATTTCTTGCTGTCGCGGCGGCGCTCGGGGTTACCGCGTGCGCGCCGACCACGCGCAAACCCTTGACTCCGGCTGACTATCCACGCACTCGTCCCGAACAGACGCGATATCGCGAGACCTCCCACTACGAGGATCTAAGGAAGTTTCTCGACTCGCTGCGCACGCTGCGGGCCCCGCTGGTGTTCGGATCGATCGGCAAGACGAACGAGGGGCGCGACATTCCTTACGTCATCGCGTCACGCCCTCTCGTCTCCACGCCCTCCGAGGCGAAGCGACTGGGCCGGCCGATTGTGTACGTCCAGGGCAACATCCACGCTGGTGAAGTGGAAGGGAAAGACGCGCTGCTGGCACTCCTTCGCGATCTCTCCTTTTCGAGCCGACCGAACGCACTCGACTCCATCGTTCTGATTGCCGTCCCGATCTACAACGCCGACGGTAACGAGCGCTTCGCCCCGCAATTGGTGAACCGCACCGAGCAGAATGGGCCCGAACTGGTGGGCATCCGACCCAATGCGCAGAACCTGGATCTCAACCGCGACTACGTGAAGGCAGAAGCTCCAGAGACGCGCGCATCGCTGGCGATGTTCAATACCTGGGATCCGGACGTGTTCGTGGATCTGCACACCACCGATGGGAGCTTTCACGGATACGCGCTCACCTATTCTCCATCGCTGAGCCCGGCCGCGGTATTCGGAGGAGTCTACGCGCGGGACTCGCTGCTTCCGGTTCTGCGCCAGCGAATGCGGGCGCGACACGGCTTCGAGGTGTTCGACTATGGCAACTTCATCTCCGATGAGCCTGCAGCCCGCTCGGATACGAGCGTGCGCGAAGGCTGGGCGACATACGATGCGCGTCCGCGTTTCGGAACCAACTACTTCGGGATTCGCGGGCGCATTGGAATCCTGAGTGAAGCGTACTCGCACGACTCGCTCGCGCGACGGATTGCTTCCACCTACGCCTTTGTCAACGAGACT
>DASWBC010000611.1:0-1946 GCA_036390815.1 Gemmatimonadaceae bacterium | reverse complement strand
ATGAAGGAGGCCATCGTCCGCAAACACATGGAGCGCGGTGACGCTCCGGCGCTCCGTCTGGTGACCGACAACGACGCGTCGACGCCGGATGCGTCGGGACCACTGGTGCGCGAAGTTCGCGGTGCGGGGCGGTTTCAGATTCGCAAAGTCACGAAGGCGGATCTTCGCAAAGCGGCTGAAGCGCTGGCTCAGCAGGAGAAGCCGGATCCATTCGCGCTTTACGCGAGTGCGGCCCAGACGCCAGTCGACGATTTCGAGGATCCCTTGTTCCTCGCGCCCCGCTCGAAGCCTCTGATCCCGCGAACCGCGGACCGCGGACCGCGGACCACGAAGCGCGACGCGCGAGTCGGCGTCGACCTTCTCCCGCCAATGAATCTCCTGTCGGCCGGTCCCCAGCAGAATCACGTCGACGATGAGATCCACAAGAAGTATCTGGAGATCGGCCGGCTCATCGAGGCGCGCTGCCGCGAATTCGCCGTGGAAGGCGAAGTGACCGCCTACCATCCCGGTCCAGTCGTCACCACGTTCGAGTTCAAGCCGTCCGCCGGCGTGAAATACGCGAAGGTCGTCAACCTGGGCGACGATCTGGCGCTGGCGCTCAAGGCGGAGTCGGTCCGCATCGAGCGCATTTCCGGCTCATCCACCGTCGGCATCGAGGTCCCGAATCGCAAGCGTGACCTGATCACCCTCCGCGACATCGTCGACACGGACGTCTTCTCGCAGTCGACCTCGCCCCTCACTCTGGCCCTGGGCAAAGACATTCACGGGGATCCCATCGTGACCGATCTGGCCCGGATGCCCCATCTTCTCGTCGCCGGCGCCACCGGCGCGGGGAAGTCGGTCGGTCTCAACACCATGATCGTCTCGCTGCTGTACAAGGCGCTGCCGAAGCAGCTCCGCATGCTGATGATCGATCCGAAGATGGTGGAGCTGAAAATCTACGAGGACATCCCGCATCTGCTGCATCCGATCGTGACCGATCCCAAGCTGGCATCCAACGCCCTGATCTGGGCGGTGCAGGAGATGGAGAACCGCTATCGCACGCTGGCCGAATGCGGGGTACGCAACATCGATCAGTACAACGCCCTGTTGAAGGATCCGGAAGCGCACCGCCGGGCCCGGAGGGCGGATGAGGATTCGCCGCAGCCGGACCCCATGCAGTACATCTGCATCATCATCGACGAATTCGCCGACCTGATGATGATCGCGCCGAAAGACGTGGAAGACTCGGTGACGCGGCTGGCGCAGAAGGCCCGGGCGGTTGGGATCCATCTCATTGTGGCCACGCAGAGGCCGTCGGTCGACGTGATCACCGGCGTGATCAAGGCGAATTTCCCGTCGCGTATCTCGTATCAGGTGGCGTCGAAAGTCGACTCGCGCACCATCCTCGACACGCCGGGCGCCGAAAAACTCCTCGGATCGGGCGACATGCTGTTCCTGCCACCGGGCACGGCCCGCATCCGGCGCATCCACGGAGCGTACCTCTCGGAGCGCGAGATCAACGACGTCGTCGACTTCGTGAAGCGAAATCAGGGTCAGCCGAAGTTTCTCGAGGAGATTACAAAAGTCATGGAGGAGAAGAGCGCCGTCGACGGAATCGAGTATCTCGACGATCCGAAGTACGACGATGCCGTGCGGGTCGTGCTCTCGACCGGTCAGGCGTCCGCTTCGTATCTGCAGCGGCGGCTGAAGCTCGGATACTCCCGCGCCGCGCGCCTCATCGAGATCATGGAGGCCCACGGTGTCGTCGGGCCCTCGCAGGGGAGCAAGCCGCGGGAGATCCTGATCCGCGCGGACGACTACCCGCCGGCCAGCGGCCAGTTGTGAACTGGCGATCCGCGAAGCGCCGGATGAGGGGCGCCCTCGGCCGCGGATTGCGCTACCATCTCGCCACCAATGTCCAAAACGCTGGTCAATGAAATCCGGCGATCGGGGTACGTCGGGGA
>DASWBC010000610.1:0-4299 GCA_036390815.1 Gemmatimonadaceae bacterium | reverse complement strand
TGCACCGCGGAAAGTCCGGAGAGGATCGCCTTGTCCTCGATTGTGACGTGGCCGGCGAGCTGCACGACGTTCGACAGAATGACGCTGTTCCCGATCCGGCAGTCGTGCCCAATGTGAACGTAGGTCATGATCAGGCAGTTCTTTCCCACCGTCGTCTTGAACGAATGCGCCGTGCCCCTGTTGATCGTCACGTATTCGCGAATCACGGTGTCGTCGTCGATCTCGACGGTGGTCTCCTCGCCTGCGTACTTGAGATCCTGAGGAGCTCCGCCGAGGACGGTGCCGATCCCAACCTTGACCGAGCGGCCCAGCGTGACGTTGCGCTCGAGCGTCGCGCGAGGCGCGATCACGCTGCCGGCGCCCACATTGCAGCCGTCACCCACGATCGCGAAGGCCCCGATCTCGACGTCCGCGTCGATCTCGGCGTCGCGCGAAATGATGGCGGTCGGGTGGATCCGCGAGGCCGTCATCGATCGCGCACCATCGCGGCCATGTCGGCTTCGGCGACTACCTCACCGTCGACTTTGCCGACCCCGCGCATCTTGCACACTGCACCGCGTATCTGAACGATCTCAATCTCGAAGCGGATCTGGTCTCCCGGCTTCACCGGCCTCCTGAACTTCACGTTATCCAGCGACATGAAGTAGACGACCTTGCTCTCCGGTTCCTCGATCGATCCCATCAGCAGCATGCCGCCGACCTGCGCCATCGCCTCGATGATGAGCACACCCGGCATTATCGGGTGCCCGGGAAAATGTCCCTGGAAGAAGGGTTCATTGATGCTGACGTTCTTCAGCCCCACGATCCGTTTCTTCTCCTCGATCTCGAGAATCCGGTCTACCAGTAGGAACGGATACCGGTGGGGCAGAACCTTCATGATGTCTTCTATCGTATACATCCCCTTCTCCTGTCGTCCGGCCTTCACCATCTCACGTACCAGCGTCACCGTGCCGCGGTGGCTCGGCCTCAGCGCGACAATGCGCGCGCGAACGCGTGCCCCCGCGAGCGCCAGATCGCCAACGCAGTCCATTGCCTTGTGCCGCACGAACTCGTCCGTCCAGCGCAGATCGCCGCTCAGGACGTTAGTGTCGTCCAGCACCACTGCGTTGTCGAGCGAGGCACCCTTGATCAATCCTTTGGCGCGCAGTGCATCTACTTCATGAACAAAGCCAAACGTACGCGCTCTCGACAGCTCGCTCGCGAAAGATTCCTGCGTGACTGTGAAACGGCGCGACTGCTTGCCTATCAGTGGATGCGGGAATTCGATCGTCACGTCGAGCTCCAATCGATCGCATGGATACGCTTCGTAGACGGACGCACCGTCTATGATTCGCACGGGCTCGCGCAGATCCAAAAAATCCGGCTCGCCCTCCACCGACGCAAGCCCTGCCGCAGATAGGGCGGCGACAAACGGAGCTGCGCTGCCATCGAGGATCGGCGGCTCCGGACCATCCATTTCGATGGTCAGGTCGTCGATTCCCATTCCCGTTACCGCGGCGAGGACGTGCTCCACCGTATGAACCCCGTGCTCTCCCTTGCCGAGCCGGGTGTTGCGGTCGCTTCCGCTCACTTCGCTCACATGCGCGCGAATCCGCGGCATGCCCGGGCTATCAGTGCGCCGAAAGTAAATTCCCTGCTTCGCCGGCGCCGGCTGAAAAGTGATCCTGCACTGGACACCCAGGTGCAAGCCAATGCCCTCAAGCACCGCGGGACGGGCTAAAGTCGTTCGACTCACGTGGAGTCGGGCTCTCCCAGCAGCTTCTCGAGACGCCGCATCATCCCGGCCAATTTAAACAACGCGGCCGACGCACGAAGCGCTTCCCGGTGAGGACGGGCTGGATATCCCGACCAGGTCTCGCCCGCCGGGATGTCGCCAAAGACTCCGGCCTGCGCCGCAACGCGCGCGCCGGCTCCGATCGAGAGATGCCCGCTGATGCCGGCCTGTCCCGCGAGGACAGCTCCATCTCCGACCCTCGCCGATCCAGCAATGCCCACCTGCGCAATGACGAGACACTTTTCTCCAATCCGGACGTTGTGGGCGATTTGCACGAGATTGTCGATCTTCGTGCCGTTCCCTATTACGGTGTCATCGATGCTGCCGCGGTCTATCGTGGTGTTGGCGCCAATCTCGACATCGTCACCGATGATGCACCGGCCGACGTGAAGTATCTTCTCGTGGGCGCCATCGCGGAACACGTATCCGAATCCATCGCATCCTATTCGCGCGCCGGAATGGACCACCGTCCGCGCGCCCAGGCTCGTCCCGGAGTAGATCGTGACACCCGGCCACAGCCGCGCGCCGTCACCGATCGAAACGCCGTCTCCGAGGACGCAGTGTGGGCCGATCACAGCGCCATTACCAAGCCTCACTCGCGTGCCGATGATCGCGTACTCGCCGATTGAAACTCGCTCGCCGAGACTCGCACCCTTTCCGATGCGCGCCGTGGACGCCACTCCGGAAACGGGCGACGCCTGCGGATAGAGCTTCGGCAGCAGTGCCAGAAGCTTCTCGAGGGGCTGCTCGACGACGATGCGCGCCCGAGGCGCGCCGGCGACGTCACGGAATTCCGGATCGACGAGCACCACGCCCGCCTTTGTCGTCGCCAGCAGGGGCGCGTACTTTCCGCTCGAGAGAATGCTCAGGTGGCTCGCGTCGGCGCGGTCGAGGGGCGCCACACCGCTGATGACGGTCTGCCCGTCGCCTATCAGCTCTCCGGAAACGAGTGCCGCAATAGCCTCAGCGGTGATGGTGCTAGCACCATCACCGCTGTTCGAACTATTGGATCTCTCGATGCCCGTCACTTCTTGGGCCGAGTCACTCCCGCAGGCTGTGGAATGGCTCCGCTCGCTGGCGGAGCGGTCGGTATTCCCTGCGACTTGAGGCGGGCCAGAACACGGTCCGTCAGATCGAGTCTCTTATCCGCGGCGACGACGACGCTCACCTGGGCGCCGACGTCGAGAATTACCGCATAGTTGTCCTCGGCACGAATCGTTTCGATGACGGCCTGCACGCGCTCCATTATCGGCTTAACCAGCTGCGCCTGCCGCGCCTGCATGGTCGAGTCGAGTCCGCGGGCGCGCTGCTGATATTCGACTTCTTTCTGTCCGATGCTCTGGCGCCGCGTCTCGCGTGTGACGCTGTCAAGTTTCGGCGAGTCGCGATCGAAGGCGGTCATCAGGGTTTTGAGCGAGTCGTCCATTCGCTGGATTTGCTGGCGGTAGACACCCACTTCGCGGTCGAACTGCGCCTCAGCCTCGGCGCGTCCCGGCGCCTGCTGAAGCAGCAGCGCCGAATTGATGTAGCCGATCTTGCCGCCCGCGGGCGGAGACTGCGATGCCTGCGCTCCGGCGGTGCCGACGAGAATCAGCGATGTAGACAGTGCGATGAAGCTCGCACGTTGCAGCACTCGCATTTATGACTCCAGTGTTAGAAGAATTGTCCGAGTTTGAAGTGGAGCTTCCAGCCGGGCGCCGGTCTCCCTTGAGCGTCAATCTTGTCGAACCCATACCCGATGTCTACACCCAAAGGTCCGAGTGGACTGAGAGTGGCGACCCCGAAGCCGAAGCTCCTGAACAGACGGGTCGGGTCAAACTCGCGCGGCTTGTTCCAGACATTGCCGCCTTCATAGAAAATGTTCGTGTAAAGCGACTGATTGAGCCTGAGCCCGAACTCCGCGGTCCCGACGAAGAACGCGTTGCCGAACGATGCCCTGGTCGCCGTCGTCTGGTCGCCGCGGGGGTCGAAGCCGTTGGGAGTCACCGAGAACTCGTCGTAGCCACGCAATTGCTCCCCGTACTGCGTGCCTCCGAGGGCGAACGATTGCGTCGAGAAGAACGGGCCGGGATCGCCGAACAAAGCGCCCGATCTCGCCGACAGACCTACGATGAACATCATCGGCTCGCCGCCCAGAAGACTGCCTCCAATGTGTCCGATCGGAGCATACGACCTGAGCTCCGTCGTGTACCGCTGGAACGAGGCCGTGCCACCGAGGGGTCCGCCATTGAATTGGGCGTTGAACGACTGGAGGCCACCGTCCGCGGGAAACGGCAGTCCGGTGCGCGTGTCGTGCTGCGCCGTGAATCCGAGCGTCGAGCGCCAGCAGCGATCACACGCCTGGGCCACCGTGCCCAGCAGCCCATCGGTCGTGTAGTTGACCTTCTCGCCACCATACGAGACGAACAACCGCGTGTAGATCGACTGCGGAACCGGGAATCCAAGCTGAATCTGGCCGCCGGTCCTGATGATCCCACCGAGGTCGGCGACCGTGTAGCGCGATTGGCTGTGGTAGGCCGTGAGGG
>DASWBC010000609.1:0-4539 GCA_036390815.1 Gemmatimonadaceae bacterium | reverse complement strand
AACCCTCTCGCGAGGCGGAGATGCGCCAGCGGCGCATCTCGCCACCGGCCACGCGCACGGCTACGGCCAGATGCTGTCCAAGGCGAACCCCTTCCGGAGTCTGCACGCGCTCGTATACGTGCACCGACGCAGATGCTTGACGGTCCCCCACGCGCATCGTCAACCCCGTGGACCCCGGTGCCCGTGCGCGAACGCGTATGCCCTCGACCGTCACGATGGTGCTGTCCCCGACGGTCACTTCCCCGGTCAGCAGCGTGACGGGCCGGCCGTCGACGTCGACTGCCTCGAAGGGCAACTCCTGCGCGGAGTCACCGACGACGAGGTTCATCATGCGTAAGGCGCGCACGTCGCGGACCGGCTGGCAGCGAAGGAGCACGTCGGTGTTCAGCGGGCCGAGAGATGCGCGTACTGTGGCGTCGCCAGGTTTCGTGCACACCACCACGCCAGTGGCGGATACCGGAACTGGAACGCCCGATGTCCACCGATAGCGCATCCCCGTCGCCTGCAGCACATGTCCGGCGGCGTCGAGTACCCGCACCGGGAGCTGTACCGGCGCGCGGTTGTTCACGATCACCGTGTCCGAGATCCCGGCGACCAGACGCGCCGGTGGTCCCTTGCAAGCACTCGCGACAAGGAGCGCCACCGCTGCGGTCACCGTACGCATGGGAAAGTTCGCGCGAGGATTGATGTCTGACACTTAGTTCAGCTGCAACATTCGTCGGCCGGTGCGACGCAAGTAGATCAACCCGACTAACTGGATGATGCCGAAGAGTGTTCCGACCGGCAGATACCATAGTGTAGCAATGGCCGCGATCAGCATCGCCTGCGAAGCCCACGTGGATTGAAGCCCGAGCCCGAGAGAGATGATCAGCCAGCTCACCCCGTAGACCACAAAGATCAACTTCATTGCGGTTGATCGGGGAGCAATGCCGACCGCCCTCACGGCGTAGTTCCAAGGACCGAGTTGCCCGGCATGTGCGCCGCTCGACGGTGTCACGTAATCACCCACCGTCAGCGCACGCGTTCCGTCGAAGGTCATCCAGGCACCCTCAACCAGGCCCAGGGCAACGACGGCGAGTCGCACCCAGATCATCCCGCCGCCGACCGTCAAGTCATCACCCCGCGTGCGTCAGGAACCGCAGGCAGACTGGACGCGACAACGCGATCCTCTGACGCGTCGGTGTCAACCGGCCGCTCTCCTGATCGCGCCCGAACACTACAACGGAGTCGGACCGCTGATTGGCGACGAGCAGCCACCGGCCGGTCGGATCCAGGCTGAAATTCCGCGGCCAGTCGCCGTCCGTGGAGATCACCTGGTCGAGCGCGAGCGCGCCTGTTGATTCCGCCACGGAGAAGACGGCGATGCTGTTGTGGCCGCGGTTCGAGACGTACAGCGTGTGACCGGATGGTGCGATGTGGATGTCGGCCGGGTAATTCGTGCCGGTCCACCCGGCCGGGACGGTCGAGCGGGCGTCGAGCGGGGACAGTGCGCCGCGCTCGGCGTCGAAGTGAAGCGTGGCCACCGTGGAATCGAGCTCACACGCGACATACACCAGCCGCAACGTTGGGTGAAAGGCAATGTGGCGCGGGCCCGCGCCGGGGCGCATCACCGCGTCGCCGCGCTCGATGTGACGCAGCGATTTTCCTTCGAGGTCGAGACGGTAGACGAACACGCGGTCGGCGCCGAGGTCTGCGGCGAGAGCGAAGCGATTGGAGGGGTCGGGAATGATGCAGTGGGCATGCGCCGCTTCCTGTCGCTCAGCATTCGGTCCGCGGCCAGTGTGCTTCACCACTTGAGTCGCTGGCGCAACCGATCCATTGGCCAGGATCGGAAGCAGCGCGACACTGCCACCGTCGTAGTTGGCGACGAGTACGACTCGACCGCCGCGGTCCACACTCACGAAGCAAGGCCCGGCACCTTCCGACGACTGCTCGTCGCGTCGAGTGAGCGCGCCAGTGTCTCTCGCGATTGCAAAGGCGCTCACCGCACCGGTCGTCCGCCCGTTGTACTTCCCGATTTCATTCACCGCGTAGAGAACGCGACCGTTCGGGTGGGTGGCGAGGAATGACGGGCTGGCGCCGGCGTCCACAGAGCCGACTTGCCGTAGTTGCCCTGATCGCTGGTCCATACGGATGATATAAATGCTGTCACGCCGCGCGCCTTCGGTATACGTCCCTACGTAGAGGAGCTCACCGCCCCGCGCCGATTCCTCTCCGTCCGCGAGCGCGACGAGACCGGCCGCCGACGCTGCCAGGAAGTCACGCCGCGAAAGATCGCTAGGCAAGTGAGTCACTTTGATTTCGGGTGCGCTCCTGCCGGGCGCGCCACACTGCCTGTGACCACGCCACCCCCGCGGTCATACTCAGCCCGATGATCGTCAACAGGTTCACCATTCGGAGCGGCTTACCAAGCCACGCAAGACCGGTGACGACCGCGAGCACGAGCGAAAGCCCGGCGAGCAAGAATGCGGGTATGGTGGATCGAGTACCGGTTGTCATGTGCGATCTGGGTTAAGCTGTCTGACGCGCAGGTTTCACCTGAGGCGAGTTACACCTTTGCGGCGTAGCCGCAGGCGAAAAATGCTCGCCAGCTGCAACGTTCGTTAGATAGTGCCGAGCTCACGGAGGATCACGCAATAACTGCTGCGCTCCACCACGCCATCGTCGCTCGGGCCCATGCGTCCAGCAAAGCGACGTACTCTGCGGCCTCAAACGCACCGAGATCCGCGATGGTGATTGCTGGGCTGCCGGGCGGCGCTGCCGGGATTGGCGGAACGTTCCAGGCGTCAGATGCTGATGGTGCGCGCCCAGCCAGAGCTCCGAGCACTCGTGCCGGCTCATCGCCCGCGATGTAAACGCGATGCAGGATGCGCCACGCCTGTTCCAATGTCGTCTTAGGGAAACGACCGGCGTGCTGCAACGCGTAGACGGCGAACGCGAGCCCATGCCTGCTCCCCCACGGCTCGCGGCGAGAATGATCGAGTGCGAGCAAGCTATCGAACCTCGCGGCGCAAGAGTCGCCAGGAATGTCGTAGCTTGCGCCGCACTCAGAGCAACGCGAGTTACCGGGTAAATACCCTTTCGCCACTGCTAACCACGACGTCGAGTCCGACCGTTTGCATCACGCGTACTCGGTAAGTCTCTCCAGCCACTAGCGCACGAGGCTGCTGCCAAACGGTCGCGCCGGCGGGGGCGATCCTGTAGGTAACTGCAGGCCCGATCGGGCTCTGCTCCGGTACGGTAAACCCCCACATTGACTCCTCCATTGCGCCTGGCGATGCGGGCACCGTAACGACCTGGAAAGAGGAAACGCCGCACGCTGGTGCCCACGTAAAGATGGGGTTGGGCAGCCTCAAAACGGCAACCTCAACATTCCCGCCGCATGCCTTCGGCGAGATCGTGTCGTTGCAGCCGAGACTCGAGAGAAGAAGCGCGGTGCACATCAGATAGGACGAAGCACGGTTCATGGGATCCTCCTGTGAGTAAGCATTCCAGCGTTGAGGTGGGCGCATTGGCTGCGCTCCCTGTGTTCGTTAGGCCGCGGATGCCGGAAGATCGACGCGCGCAATCTGCTCGTCAATGAGGGAGCGTAGTGAGTCGATCACGGCATGAAGCTGTTCGGGAGAAAACGGCTTGGTGAGATAGGCATCTACGCCGATATCGAGAAAGCGCTTGCGATCCGCAGCCATGGCGTGCGCGGTGAAGGCGACGATCGCAATGTGCCGTCCTGTGCTGCCCTCCGAGCGGCGAATCTCCGCCGTTGCCTCCATGCCGTCCATCTCAGGCATCTGTACATCCATGAGGATGAGGTCAAAAGCATTTGCCGCGAGAGCGTTCAGTGCCTTTCGGCCATTGACGACGTGTGTGACGTGGTGGCCAGCCTTTCTCAAAAGCACCGATGCGAGCAAGGCGTTTACCGCGTTGTCCTCGGCCAGTAGGACACGCAGAGGTCTAAAGCCCTCGGGCCTAGCCGAGGCGGGGATCTGCACGACGGGCAGCGCGTCTTCCGGCGCAAGCTGGAATGGAATCGTGACATGAAAGGTGCTGCCGATGCGAGGCACGCTGTTTACCCAGATGCGACCGCCCATCAGTCGAGTCAGCTGCGACGCGATGGACAGACCGAGGCCGGTACCGCCAAACCTCCGCGTCGTAGAGGCATCCGCCTGCGCGAACGAGTCGAAGATCGCCGCGTGATTCTCGGCCGCAATGCCAATGCCCGTGTCCGCCACGCTAATGTGGATGGTATCTCCGCCGGAATCGCGGGCGCCAAGTTCGACGCGCACAACCACCTCGCCCAGCTCTGTGAACTTGATCGCATTGCCGACGAGATTGACGATAATCTGACGCCAACGGCCGGGATCGCCGATCAAACGGGTCGGCACGTCCGGGGCGACGGTGTGTGTGAGCCTTATCTTCTTCTGCGCGGCGCGAGGGGCAAGGAGCCGCATGATGTCGTCGATCTTTATTGGCAGGTCGAACTCGATGGGATCGAGCGAAAGTTTTCCTGCTTCCATTTTGGAAAAGTCGAGAATGTCGTTG
>DASWBC010000608.1:0-4820 GCA_036390815.1 Gemmatimonadaceae bacterium | reverse complement strand
AGTACGTCGCCTACAGCGCGCACTGGGATCACCTGGGAATTGGCCCGGTGGTGAATGGCGATTCCATCTACAACGGCGCGGCCGACAACGCATCCGGTGTTGCGTCGATCCTGGCAATCGCCCACGCCGCGGCCGAAGGAGTCAAGACGCGGCGCTCCCAGCTCTTCATACTCGTTACAGCCGAGGAATCGGGCCTCCTCGGCTCTGCCTACTTCGGCGAGCATCCCACCGTGCCGGCCTCGAAGATCATCGCGGCTCTCAACATGGACATCGTCCCCCTCTTTGGTCGCGTACGGAATCTCACCGTCGCGGGTGACAACAAGAGCTCGCTCGGACCGACGCTCGCGGAGCTGGTAAAGTCCGAGGGCATTCGCATCTCGCCCGACGCGCATCCGGAGCAGGGACACTTCTATCGTTCCGACCACTTTTCCTTCGCCAAAGCCGGAATTCCGTCGGTCTCCATCGGAGGTGGCGACGACATCGTAGGCCACCCGGCGGGATGGGGGCTCGCGCAATCGGACGACTATACCGCGCACCGCTACCATCAGCCGTCCGACGAGTATCGGCCGAATTTTGATCTTAGCGGCGCAACGCAGCTGGCTGACATCGTGTATCGATTTGGGGTCGCGCTCGGGAACACGCGCACTGTTCCCACCTGGAACGCCGACGCGGAATTCCGCGCGATGCGCAACGCTTCTCGAAAAGGTCAGTGAGCCGGGACAAACGCTTTTGAAAATGAAATCGACCCAGGGTCAGCAGCCGGACCCTTTGCTCGCCTTCCGCGACGAGTTTCCAATCCTCGAGAAGACGACGTACCTCGTCTCCAACTCTCTCGGGCCGATGCCACGTACTGTCCCCGAGAAGCTGGCCGAATACGCGCGTGACTGGGGCGACCTCGGCGTGAAGGCGTGGAACCGTGGCTGGTGGGAGCTCCCTGTCGAAGTTGGCAACGAGATCGCGCCCTTGATTAACGCCGATGACGGCGAGATCGTGATGATGCCCAACGCCACCATCGCGCAGACCGCCGTGCTCTCATCCATCGACTTCTCGAAAGAGCGCGACACCGTCGTGATGACCGAGCTCGACTTCCCATCCGTCCGCTACGCGTATTCCGAGATGGCGCAGCGGCTCGGCGCCCGCGTAGTGGTCGTCAGGTCGGACGACGGACTGACGATTGATCGCGACAGACTGTTGGCCGCGATCGACGAACGCACTCGCCTCGTGGCGGTTTCGCACGTGCTGTTTCGGAGCGCATTCCTTATGGATGCGGACATGATTTGCGCTCGCGCACACGAGGTCGGCGCACTCGTGTCGCTCGATTCTTTTCACGCCGTCGGGATCGTGCCGGTTGACGTGAAACGAAGCAAGCCCGATTTTCTTACGGGTGGCGTCCTCAAGTGGCTCTGCGGCGGACCCGGTGCCTGCTTCCTTTACGTGAGCCCGACCGTCCGCGATCAGCTCAAGCCCGCACTGACTGGCTGGCAGGCGCATTCGCGCCCATTCGCGTTCGAAGATTCCATGGAGTACACGACCGGCGCCTTCCGCTGGCTGAATGGAACACCAGTTATTCCGGCGCTCTACGCCGCGGCGGAGGGGCCGAAGATCCTGCGTCGCGCCGGAGCCGCGGCCATCAGGGAGAAGAGCGTTCGCCTGACCTCACGGTTGATCGAGCTCGCGGATGCCCGAGGCTATACCGTGAATGCGCCTCGCGACCCCGCGCGGCGCGGTGGAACTGTCGCGGTCGATGTTCCCCACGGGTACGAGGTCACGCAGCACCTGCTGTCGCAAAACATCCTCGTGGACTATCGCGTAGGGGCTGGTATCAGGATTGCCCCCCACTTCTTTACCAGGGAGGACGAGCTGGACGAAGCAGTGTCGGAGATCGACAAGGCTCTCGAGAGCGGGAGCTGGCAACGCTTCTCGGAAAAAATCGCGGTCGTGACCTGAGCCGTTCTGTCTTGGATGTTACTACCTTGAACAATGCAGTGTCTAAAGAGTACAATAGACCTATACTCGACTCCTCGGAGGGTGCGTAGTCATGCCAACACCTTTTTTGAGTTCTGAAGAGTACGACGAAAGAGCGCATCAGCTGTACAACGAAGGACAGTATGACGAAGCTCTGGACGTACTTCGAGAGGGACTCGGTCTCTATCCGAATTCGGTGGAGCTCCACATTGGGGTTGGCTACGCCCACCACGCCCGAGAGGACTATGCGTGGGCCAGACGCAGCTTCGAGGAAGCGCTCGTTCTCGACCCCGACCACGAGGACGCTCTAGCAGGACTTGGCGAGACCCTCCTGAAGTTCGGCCAGCAGGAGCAGGCACTAAAGAGCTTCCGCCATACCTTGGAATTAGGATACCAGGATGACGTCGAGCTGATGCTGCAGATCGGCCGAGCGCTTTTCCGCGAGGGTCTGATCGAGGAATCCAAGCAGTTCTTCGAGATCGCGGCGCAGCAGACGCCCGACGCGGCGGAGGCCGTGTCCTGCATCGGCTACGCCGAGCACAGGCTCGGCAACGACGAGACGGCGATTTCGACGCTTCGGCGTGCCCTGCAGATGGATCCCGATCACACCGAAGCGCGGATCTACCTCGGCAACATCTTCTACGATCGCGGCGACTACGAGGCCGCGCTCTATCATCTCGACCGCTCGACACCCGAGGACCACTGGGACGAGCTGGGCATCTGGAGACTGATCGAGCTGAAGAAAATGATCTATCGCCTGCGCGACAACGATCCGGAGCTGCGTCCGTGGGAGGACAGGCTGCGCGATCTGGCGGGCGACCTCGACGACATCGACGAGATGTTGGCCGAGATCGAAGCGAAGTTCGTCGACGCGGCTCAATCCGAGGCGAAGGGTCAGCTCGAGCTGTTCGGCGCGCTCCTTTCCAGCTTCGCTGAAGTGAAGTCAACGCCGGAGTCCCATCGCATCAAGCTCGACGATGGCAACACATTTGAAGGGACGTGGGAAGAGATCGTCAGCAAGATGCGCGATGCCAATTGCCTCAAAGAGACGCCAAAACCGGAGCAGGATGCCGAGAGCTTCATTCGACGTAGTGCGGATGCTGGGCTTTTGCGCATTCTGAGATGAGTCCACAGAACTCGCAGGCGGCGCTTGCAGCATTGAATGGGGTTCGCCCCATTCTCAGTCACTTCGAGAAACCACGCACGGCGGAAGACCTTGCCGCCGACATCATCGATCTCTGGGCGGGTGCCGAAAGCGCGCTCCAGGCGCTCGTCGGCAATTCCTCCCTCGGCGGACAACAGCTTGTTCGCGCGGCGCGCCAGGCTGAAGTGATCACGATCGATCAGGCGCACCCGCTGCTGGAGTTTCTCGCCGCCCGCGACCGCGCCAATCGCACCAGCTACAAACCCACGCAGGCCGACGGGGACGCCGCGGTCGATGGATTCAAGGCGCTCGAGTCGGGGCTCAAGTCTGGTCTCACAGGCTCTCCGCCAGTGAAGGCCGCGGCGCCGGCGCCTCCATCTCCGGTTGCATACACTCCGCGCCATTCGCGCCCGGCGCAGCCAGCAAAACCGCCACCGCCACCCCAGCCGGCGTCACCGTATGCACCACCGTCGGCGGGTGGCGGTTACCGACAGCCGCCCGCCTACGCGGCGCGGAGCATGGCTGGACCGCCCACGATAGAAATGCCGGGCTCGTTCTCATCAGAGCCATCGACAGGGGGAGGCGGCAGTACTGGCAAAGGCGGCAGTGCAGCCAGGAGCGGTAGTAGCAGCGGTGGTGCAAGCGGTGGAATTGGGCGCACAATGGTCCAGCAGGCGCTGGCTGCGGCCGATTCGGGCGGCCGCGGATTTCCCTGGCTTCCGATGCCGGTGTGGATCGGGATTGCGGTCATCCTGCTGGCGGGTGGGGGATACTTCTTTTTCGGCCGCGGCACGAGCAGCGGCGGATTGACCGCCGGCATCGACGCCATGCAGAATGGCAAGCGTGAAGTAGCGCGCGGCATATTCGCCAAAGCGGTGAACGACGACCCCTCGGCGCCGACGCCCCACATCTTCCTCGCCAGGCTCGCGCGTGGAGAAGGCGACCTCGCCACCGCCCGGGCGCAGCTCGACACCGCGCTACGCCTGGATCCGAAGAACGCGGTCGCGTTGCGCGAGATGGGACTCGTGCTCTTCGCGAGCCGTCAGTACGACCTCGCCCGCCGATTCTTTGTGCGCGCGGTGCAGGCAAATCCGCAGGATCGCGCCTCACAGGGATACCTCGGCTGCGCAATGATGCGGCTCAATCGCGTAGCGGAAGGAACAAAGTGGATCAGCGGTGCCGGCACCGGCCTATGGCAGGCATGCCTGCAACCGACGACGCCTACTGCCGCCCCGCCGCCCTTGTGATCGAATTCAGGAACGTCGGGAAGATTTACAAATCACTCCTCGGCAACTCTGTCAAAGCGGTCGAGGAGTTTTCGTTGACGGTCGTCGATGGCGAGATACTCGGTATCGCTGGACCGAATGGCGCCGGCAAGACCACGCTCATCGCGATGATGCTCGGCTATCTGCGTCCGACGACCGGTGCCGTGGCGATCAACGGGTTGCCCGCGCGACAGTACGTCGAGCGAAACGGAATCGGATACCTCTCGGAGCTGATCGCCATAAACCCGAAGTGGCGCGCCGAGAACGCACTCGTGCGCTACGCCACGTTGGCCGGCATACCCCCGTCGGAGATTTCGTCGCGTGTGAATTATGTCATCGATCTGCTCGGCCTCGCCGAGCACCGCGACAAGAAAGTGAAGGCGCTGTCGAAAGGAAACCTGCAGCGGCTCGGACTGGCGCAGGCGCTCCTGCGCGATGAACAGATC
>DASWBC010000607.1:0-2418 GCA_036390815.1 Gemmatimonadaceae bacterium | reverse complement strand
CGCGCAGGAGCTTTACCTGTGTTGCCGGCGTGGTCTCTCCGATTTCGTCGAGCAGGAAGGTTCCTTCTCCTGCCGCGAAGAACAACCCTTCCTTGTCGCGCGACGCTCCGGTAAACGATCCCTTGACGTGACCGAACAGCTCGCTCTCCAAAAGACTCTCGGGCAATGCGCCGCAGTTGATGGAGAGGAATGGCTTGGTCGCACGCGCCGACAGGTCGTGGATGTAACGCGCCACGACTTCCTTTCCGGTTCCGGATTCGCCCTGTAGAAGAACCGTCGAGTCCGTGCCGGCGACCGACTCCGCTACGTGCAGTGCGTCCAGCCAGGCCTTGCTGGCGCCGATCGGACTAGCCGACTTGTCGCGGCGCTTCATCTCCGCTTTTAGCGTCTTGTTCTCGCGCTTAAGTGTGCGATGTTCCGCGGCGCGGCGAACGATCGTCACCAGCTCTTCATTCTTGAACGGTTTCTGGATGTAATAGAAGGCGCCGTTGTTCACCGCCCCAATGGCCGACTGCAGGCTTGCCTGCGCCGTCATCAGAATCACCACCGCTTCGGGATCGTGCGCCCGAACCGAGGCGAGAATGTCGAGGCCCGTCACGTCGGGCATTCTGACGTCGGTGAGTATGAGATCAGGCTTCAATGCGGCTATCTGCTCGAGCCCTTTCTTGCCGCCAAGGGCCGTGTATGGTATGAACCCTTCGCTCTTGAGCAGAATGCGGATCGTGTCGAGAATACCCATCTCATCATCGATGATGAGAACAGTGGGAGCCGAGGTCGCTGTAGCCGTCATTTTTCGCTCTTGGCGGAGGCGCGCGGGGTCTTTCTGGCGCCTTCGCTTCCAAGTTTGGGCAGAATCACGGTGAACCTCGTGCCCGCGCCCTTGCCATCTCGACCGACGAGAATGAAGCCGTGGTGCGCCTCCACAGCGCGATGTACGATCGAGAGCCCGAGCCCCGTGCCGCCAGTTTTGGTGGTCACGAAGGGCTCGAAGAGCCGTTCCTTGATCGAGTCGGCTATTCCATTGCCCTGGTCGGTTACCTGCACCATCATCGCCCCGCGCGTGAAGCGTTCAGCCTGGGCGGGGAGCTGGTGGTACGAGAGCTCTGCTGCTTCGAGCCGTACTTCGCCGCCGGGCGGAGACGCCTGGACTGCGTTGAGGAGGAGATTGAAGATCGCGCGGTGGAGCAAATCATCATCGCCAACGACGACCAGCGGAGTCGAAGGAAACAGCTCGCGAATGGTCACGTTTTCGGGCTTGTCGGGGTGCGCGCTCACAAGCGCGGCTGCGTGATGCGCAATGTCCACGAGGTCGACCCTACGCACACTTGTAACCCCGGTTCGCGCAAAATCGAGGAACTCCGAGAGCAGTCGCGACAATCTGTCGGATTCGCGTTGAACGAGCGTCGTCAGCGTTCGCGTGTCGTCGTCGGCACCCGGCACTTTCGCGAGCAGCTCCGTGGCGCTCCTGATCGACGCCAACGGGTTCTTTATCTCGTGGGCCAGCGACGCGCTCAGTTCTGCGACTGCTTCGAGCCGCTCCGCCCGCGTGTGCAGTCTCTCGATGTCCGCTTCGCGGAGCCTAAAAGCCGCCAGTTCGGCCGCCATTTCTTCGCGTCCCGCATGCGCATGGCGCAGTCGCGCGCCGATGTAGCCGCACCCGAGGGCAACCGCTCCGAATATTCCGAGCTGTATCAGCACCGGCAGATCGAACGCCCTCGCCTGGTCGAGAATCGTCACCGAGAAGTAGAGCACATCCCCGAGCCCCGCGACCAGGAGCACGCCGGCGGGCGGCAGCACCAGCGCGCTCACGGCGATGACCAGGATGTATAGCGGCGCTAGCTGAGACGGCGTGCCAGTCTGCGTGAGGTGCACGACCGTGGTCACGAGGAACAGATCGAAGATCACCTGGAGGTAGAAAAATGTGTCCGCGAGGACACCCTGCCTGCGGCCGCTGTAGAACATCGAACCCGCGGTGAACAAAAGGGTCGCGACGAAGGCGAGTGTCGCTACCAGTGTCGCGCTACTGTCGGCACGCCGCCAGACTGCGATGGCGGCGACAAAGATCGCCGTCGCCAGCGACAAGCGGCCGAGGTAAAGGACTCGAAGGACCCCCTCCCGCCCGTCTCCAATGGGGCGAGAGAGTGCCAGAGCCAGCGGAACCGCAGGTGTTATTGGGACGGCCGGGAGCAAGGGTTCCTTATGCGGGGGTTTGGCACTGCCGTCAATTAGACGCTTAGGCAGGCACCTAAGTCTCTACTACTATATAGAATAGAATACATTACAGGCATATGGTCCTTGGACTTGTTGCTGCGGAGGCGGTCGATCCTCCGTCGATGGTGTTGGCGGCGGGCAGCATGTTTGCCGTACTCGGACTGGTGGCCCTGAACGGGTTCTTTGTTGCCGCCGAGTTTTCCCTGG
>DASWBC010000606.1:0-2082 GCA_036390815.1 Gemmatimonadaceae bacterium | reverse complement strand
GAGATCGTGCTCGAACACCGAATTGAGTCGCGCGCGAAACTGCGTGAGCCGCGCGACATCCGTAGAGTGAAGGAGACCATCTCGCGTCGGCGGAACGTTGAGCAACAGCTTTCCGTTCCGGCCGACCGATGAGAAGTAGAGACTCTCGAGGTTGTCCACTGTGCGAACGCGGTCGTCCTCCGCGGGGTGATAAAACCATCCGGGCCGGATCGAGACGTCGACTTCCGCGGGTCGCCATACCGTCCCGGCCGGATCGCCATGCTGCAATGCATCACTGACACCGGGGCCGTCCTCACCCGGAAATGTCACGGCGTCCGGATTCACGGTTGACCAATTCGGGTCGCCGGCTGTTCCATTCTCGTTTCCGCACCAGCGAACGTCGGGCCCGGCGTCGGAGAACATGACGGCATTTGGCTGGAGCCGCCGCACGAGACCGAAGAAACGGGGCCAATCGTAGATCTGGCGTTTCCCGTTAGGTCCCTCGCCATTGGCGCCGTCGAACCACACTTCGGCGATCGAGCCGTACCGGGTCAGCAGCTCCCTCAGCTGATCGCAGTAAAGATCATTGTACTTCGGTGAGTCGCCATAAGCTGGATTGTTGCGATCCCACGGTGACAGATACAGTCCCGCTTTCAATCCTTCCGCATGACAAGCGACCACGAATTCCCGGACGACGTCGCCCTGGCCCGAGCGCCACTGACTCGCTGCGACCGAGTGAGCAGTGGAGCGCGTGGGCCACAGACAGAAGCCGTCGTGATGCTTGGCCGTCAGGATGAGTGATCGAGCGCCGGCGGTTCGCGCCACGCGCGCCCACTGACGCGCGTCCAGCGCCGCAGGCGAAAAAATCGCAGGGTCCTCTTTCCCGTCGCCCCACTCGCGATCGGTGAAGGTATTCACACCGAAGTGCAGGAAGAGAGCGAGCTCGTCACGCTGCCAGGCAAGCTGCGATGGCGAGGGACGCGGGCGAGACGGCGTCGAACGCGTTTGTGCGCGCGGCGGCAGCGAGCCCGCGACAAAAGCACTGGTGGTGCCGAGAAGAAACGAGCGGCGGTTCACTCGAGCCCGTCGACGAAACCAATTCGCCAACTCGGATAAATTGGCGTCCAATTGAGCTCGCGCTTCGCCTTCGCGTTCGAGCAGCCACGGATCTGGGTCATCATCGACACCCCGGCCTTGCCAATCGTGAGCTCTCCCAGCCAGTGGGGAATTCTATACGGTGGTTTTGCCTCGACGGCCCTGGCAAGTGCCGGCGCCCAGGTCGCGACCTTGGCTGGCTCATCGTCGGCGATGTTGTAGATGCCCGGCGCGCCGCGGGAGATCGCCGCGACCGTCGCGCGCGCCGCGTCGAGGATGTGAATGAACGACCAGATTCCCCCGCCGCTGCCGATGATCGGGAACCGCCGCTTCTTGACCATCTTGACGATCGCGCCTCCTTTGCCGATTGCGGTGCCCGGGCCGTAGAACATTCCGTATCGCAAGGCGAGCACATCGAGGAACTTCGTGCTGCCGACCTTGTCCTCGAGGTAGCGGATTGCCGCGAGGGTCTTTGTAAAGCTCTCGGGTGGTTTTGGATCGAGAGGATCTTCCTCGGTTTTGACCGGCCCGCCCTTCCTCGCGTACGGCCAGCCGCAGTAGCTCTGGGCGACGAATCGCCGGGTGCCGATGGTGCGCGCGGCCGCGAGCAGCGTGTCGGTAACCTGGGTGCGGAACCGGTTGGTGAGCGCGAACTCCTGATCGAATTTCCGAAAGTTGCCGGCGCCGGTGAGCGCCGTGAGCTGATGGATGATCACATCCGGCGCGGCCCGCCGAACCGCCGCAGTGAGTTTCTGCGCGTCCAGCGGATCGACGATGATCGCGGACACGCCACCCTCTTCAAGCTGCCCCGCCTTGCTGGCAGAACGAGTGAGTGCCACGACTTCGTGGCTATTCTGGACCAGCAGCGGCAGCAGGAATTTGCCGATTGCCCCGGTGCCACCGGTAACAAGGATTTTCATCCTGCCAATCTAACCGCACTGGATTTAAATCGTCTCCATCACCGCCATTCGGACGACCACACGCTCGCGGCCCGATCGACGACGCGCG
>DASWBC010000605.1:0-3409 GCA_036390815.1 Gemmatimonadaceae bacterium | reverse complement strand
ACGAACAAAACCGAAGTTGAGTTCAATGTACGGACGAGAGGGAATCGTCGCCAGCTCCGCCCGACTCAACAGCCGAATGCCTGCCTGGCGCAGCTGCGCCTCCACGTCCGCCTGGATCTCCCCCGTCGTTGCCACTGCGCGATCAGTGGACCGATCGGGCAATCCTAGGACCAGTACACCGACATCGGGCAAGCCTCGAAGGCTCTTGAGGTCGTCATCCTGAGTCTGGGCCACACCAGGGGTCGCGGGCGCTGCGAGGCTCCAGACCACGAGACCGAGAATCGTTGTCCATTGAGTCATGCCTATCCCCTGCGGCCCTGCGAAGCAGGACGACGCTTCGCGAGAATCTGCCTCCTGCGCACGGCCGCTGATTCCATCCGCGCCTCGCCAAAGCGTCCCCGGAAGCCCGTCAACGCCCGGGCGTCGCCCGGCGCGGAGCCTGATGTGGCGGTGCAACCGCCGCACCGCTGCCGAAGAGCCGATAGAGCGTGGAAACAGCATGAAATCTACCCTTGGGGGTGCGTCCACTCGCCTCGAGGTGACATGTTCTGCAGACGACCGGCGCAAGATTGCTAGGATTTCGAGTCGATTCCCACCCGGCTCAACTCCTCTCGCCCACGCTCGAGCTCACCCCAAGTCACCGATCCGGCTTGAGCAGGAACGACGAGACCGTCGCTGCGAACTCCTCGGGGATGGTATCCATCGCGTTGTGCTCCTGCCCGTCAAAAATGCGCAACGTGTGATGCGGTAACGTCTCGCGCAGGCTGTCGATCGATCGTGTGAGCTCAGGCGAAGTGGTCTTGCTCCCCGCCATCAAGAGAGTCGGAATGGACATCGCGCGTGCGCGGACGGGATCGAAGCGGTACTGGGACAGCGCACGGTCCTGCCGCACCGAACTGTCGACGGTCGCCAGCAGGCCCGCCCACGACGGTCGGGCCTTCATCGCGGCGACTTCGTCCGCGGACATCAACACGATATCCGCCATGAACGTCATCAACGCCTTGTCGCGATCACCGGTCCGCATCATCTCCTCCATGCGTGCCAGTGTTGCCGAGTGATCCGCGGCGCGCACCGGAGGCTCGTAGAGCGCAAGCCTGGCGATCTTCGACGTCTGGAACGCCGCTTCAAAGGCGCAGACAGCGCCGAACGAGTGCCCCAGCACGAACACCGGCCCTGGCTGCGCCGCGACGACGGCGACAACGTCTTCGACTTCCTTTTGGAGACTGTAGGGGAGCGAATCGCCGCTGGCGCCGTGCGCCCGGCGATCCATCGCGCAGACGCGGAACCGTGGAGCGAGCAGCGGGAAGAGCGGTGTCCATCGACTGCGGTCGCCGGTGCCGCCATGAACGATGACGAGCGATGGTCCCGCTCCGGCACACTCGATCGCGATCGGCGTACCATCTGCCGACGCGACCGTCGAGATCGACGTTTGCGCCTGGCCCGCGGCAGCCGTGGCCCCGATCCACACCAACACTGCGATCGCCCGCAATGGCACTCCAGCCTTATCGACGACTGCGTGACAGTCTAACGCAAGGCGCGCCGGGCTTCACGCTGCAGCCCGGAGCGCTTCGATCCGCAGCAGCCAGTCTGCGATCCGGCTCAAACTCGCGAAAATGCGGCTCACCACTAAAATTCCTAAGAACATCGCCCGCCGGCAGAATTACGCAGCTTGGTGCGATCGAGCGTTTGCAACCCTTTCCAACAAGCGCCCCTCGTTGATTTCATCGTGTGGCTGATCACTCTGGAGTGGTAATGTTCTTTCGCGCTCGTCGCGGAGGAAACTTCTTGCTGGACATTCTCGCAGTAGACCTCCGATATGCGCTGCGTACCTTCCGCCGGAGCCCCGGTTTCGCCGCGACGGCTGTCGTCTCCCTCGCATTCGGGATTGCCGCCGCGACAGGGTTGTTCAGCATCGTGAATGCGGCATTACTGAATCCCTTCCCATTCGCCGACATCAATCGGATCGTCAGGCTTGACATGATCGACAAAGGCAAGCCGCGTGGTCTGGGTGTCACGGTGCGACAGCTCGTCGCCCTTCAACAGAGCGACGTCCTGGACGGCGCCTTCGCCTCGAACAATTGGCCGATGACGCTGACCGGCCGGGGCGTCCCGGAAGCGGTGCCCACCCGGGAATTGTCAGCAGACGGTTTGAACGTTCTCGGGGTTCCGCCCCTCCTCGGACGAGTCTTCAGCGAGGCGGACGGGCCGGCGGGCGAGCAGCCCCAACGGGTCGTCGTGCTCACCTATCGGTTCTGGCAGTCACACTTCGGCGGGCGGCCCGAGGCCGTGGGGCAGACCCTCCATTTGAACCGCGAACCCTACACCGTAATTGGCGTGCTGCCACGGCAATACTTTTCCACTGGTCCGGAGATTCTCGTTCCCCTTGATCTGACGACGAGAATCGTATGGAGCCTCCAGGCCCGTCTCAAGCGGGGCGTCACTCCACGCATGGCCGAACAGCGACTTCAGCCGCTGTTCGAACAATTCGTCGGCTTTCCAGAGGGAGCGCGTCCACTCGTCCGAACTCTGATGGAGACACAAAGGGCGGCCGGCTTTGTGCCGACCCTCCTGTTGATCTTCGCGGCGTCTATGTTGCTGCTCCTGCTGGCATGCGCGAACGTGTCCATCCTGCTGTTGGCGCGCGGGACGTCGCGGGCGCATGAGTTCGCCGTGCGGGCCGCCATCGGGGCAAGTCGTGGACGGTTGATGAGGCAGCTCCTCGTGGAATCGCTGCTCCTGGCATTCAGCGGCGCCGCACTGGGCGTTGCGGCGGGCCACTGGGGCCTGCCGGCTATCCTTAGGCTCTTGCCCCCGAATTCGGTTCCGGTCGGGAACCTCATCGCAGTGCCCGTCAATGTACCGGTCTTGCTCTTCAGTGCGGGCCTTGCGATGGCGTCGGCCCTGATCTGTGGGCTGTCACCGGCCTTGTCGTTTTCGCGCCCGCGCCTGACGGTGACTGCCCGGGCGACCGCCGGCGTGGAAAGCCGGCGGGCGCATCATCTCCTGCTCGCGGCGCAAATTGCGCTGACGGTGCTGTTGTTGGCGGGTACCGGCGCGGCCGTCCGGGGGCTCATTGGTCTGTACCGGACATCGCTTGGCTACGATCCGCACAATGTGATCATCGCGTCGATCAGCCTTCCAGAGAACGCGTACAGGGAATGGGCCGGCCGCGCCACGTTCTACGAGCGCCTGCGGGATCGCATGGGAGAGGTGCCCCAGGTCGAGTCGGTCGCGCTCGCCACCTACAGCGGGATACCACCGCAGTCGGGCGAACGGTCGGCGGTCGACGTTCCCGGACGAGACATGACTGGAGACGAGGCACCGCTTCTCCAACGGATCAGCGGCCACTACTTCGCGACGATGAAGATTCCGCTCATTCGAGGTCGCGTGTGGTCAGATTCTGAGAGCA
>DASWBC010000604.1:0-2212 GCA_036390815.1 Gemmatimonadaceae bacterium | reverse complement strand
GGCGTCTGCGCGGCTTCCGGGCGACGACTGGATCATTGGACAGCGGATTCGCTATCTCACCGAGGGACACGATGCATCGGCCGTGGGCGTCGCGCGCTCGTGCCGGGCAAGCAAGTGGTGGTGCGACGCGCTGCTCGGCCTCGCCTTGCACGTGGGCGGAGATTTCGCGGCAGCGGACAGCGCGTACGCTGCCGCGCTCGACGAGATGCCGCCGCTGACGCGGTGTCACTGGCTGAATCTCGCGCCGCTCCTCGATGACGATATTCGCAGCACTTACAAGAAGATGAGCTGCGCAGAGCGTGAGGCTGCTGATGCCCGGATATGGTGGGTGGCGGATCCGCTACTCATGACGCCCGGCAACGAGCGCCGCACAGAGCATTTTTCCCGGGTCCTGCACACGGCTTTACAGCAGCATGCGGCGAACACCTACGGCTTCAGCTGGGGCGGGGATATGGCCGAATTGATCCTGCGCTTCGGGTGGGCGGAGAAGTGGACGCAGGAGTCGCCACAAAGCGTGTATTCGGACGCGAAGCCGTCAATCACCGGTCACGAACCCGAGCCGGGGTACCATTTCTTTCTGACTCAGCAACCGCCCGACAGCCTGGCACTCATCGCCGATTCGGTATTCGACATCTATCAGTTCCCGCCGCGGGAGCAGTACGCACCAGTCTATGCGCGAGCGTTTGTGCGCCTCGATGCCCAGGTGGCGCGGTTTCGCCGCGGAGATTCCACGAAGATCGTCGCCGCGTATGACGTGAGCACGGACACGATTTTCGGCCGGAGAAAATTTGCCGCCGCGCTGATAGCGATGGGCGGCGCAGCTACGAGCCCATCGAAGAGCGAGATCGTCGAGGCGCCAGTCAGGAACGTGCTGACGGTGTCCACGCCGTGGAAGGAGCAGCTCATCGGCGTCGAGCTGTTGGCAAACGACAGTGCCGGCGCCGCGCGCTGGAGATCCGGGTTCGCCGAAATCCCTCTCGATTCGGGAAAGATCAGCGTATCGGATTTACTCTTCGTCGATGGAGCGCCTTCCCTTCCCGGTGATCTCGACGAGGCGATTCCGCACGTGCACGGCGGGACGACATTCAGCCACGACCAGAAAATCGGGTTGTTCTGGGAGCTTTACGGAAAGACGCCGGCGGATAGCGCGCTTCCAATCTCCCTTACGATCACTCCGGTGGACGCCGGCCTGTTGAGACGTGCCTTCCGTGCGCTGCATATCGCGCCCAGGGCGACACCGCTCAATATCCGCTGGAAAGAGAATGGAGCGTCCGGAGTCTTGTCGGCGAGATCGGTGTTGCTCGATTTGTCTCTCGTCCCAGCAGGGAAATACGCGGTGAAGCTCGAAGTCGGAAATAATCCGACGGCGGCGACGTCGCGCGTCATCGAGGTGAAGTAGCGACGACGGGCTGTCCCTTCGTGATTCGCGACATGCGGAAGGTGTCGACGTATGCGCGTCCGCCAACATGAACCAGCCAGACCTCCGCGAGCGTGGTATCGGCGGGTGCCTCGACCCTGTAGCTGAGTTTTTTCGCGACGAAAGCGCTGTCCACGAACAGCAACCAGCCAACAAATCGAATCCGTTGAGGACCACCCTTTGGAAAGTACGAGCTCATGGCGGCAATCGTCGTCCAGCCCTTCGATCTGATGGCGCTTCCAGGCTCAAGCTGGGCTGCTCCGGCGGTGTCTTGCGAGCGCACGTGTTCGAGAAACGATCGTGCAAAGCTGTCATCTTCGGGGTCAGGTGCCGAATCTCGTAGCTGTTCGACGGACCAGGCATATCGCTCTCCTTCCCGGGTAACGGTGATTGCTCCCTGTTGGCGCTGATTCACCATGCTGACTGACACAGAATCCAGCGGTCCAACACGGCCATAACGATCCAGCGCAAATCTCGCGATGGATCTTGCCCATTCGGGTCTCACAGAATCTGCTGACGGAGGCGGATTGTAGATCTTCAGCCCCAGGTGACGGCCATCGTCCAGCGAGACGGTGACAGGCACTCGAAATTCGGCTGAGACGTCAGTCGCGAGCGAGACGAGTCTCTGAATTGTCGGAGACCGCGACATGACGACGAGCGCGCCAATGCCACCTGCGGTGACGACGACACCTCCGGCAATCAACCATCCCAATTTTGAAGTGCGGGATACCTTGGGTCCGATCTCTCCGTGCTTGATTCGATAGCGGACCTTGAGATACGCCGGAAACGTGAAAG
>DASWBC010000603.1:0-5210 GCA_036390815.1 Gemmatimonadaceae bacterium | reverse complement strand
TGTTGACGTCCCTGGGCGACGCGATACTCCCCCGATCGTCAGAAAAAACACGAGAGGATGTGAATGAGAGGTTATTTATGCCGTTAGTACAAATCGAAGACCTTCCGGATAGCGCTCGCACGTGGGTATTCGGCGCGGATCACGATCTCGATGAATCAGCCACCGATCTTCTTCTTCGCGATGTCGATCGCTTTCTCTCCCAATGGCACGCGCACGGAGCGCCCCTCACGGCTGCCCGGGATTGGAAGTACGGCCGCTTTCTCACCATCGGTGTCGATCAGTCCACGGCCGGCGCATCGGGCTGTTCGATCGATGGACTCTTTCGCTCGCTCAAGGCGTTGGAGCCGAGACTGGGAGCGAGTCTCGTTACGAGCGGATTGATCTTCTATCGTGATGGGAAAGGTCGCATTCAAGCGGTGAATCGCGACAGGTTTACGGAACTGAGTGCTGAAGGGAAAATTGGCCCCGAGACCCAGGTCTTCGATCCGACCGTCACGACGCTGCGCGAATGGAGAGCGCGCTTCCAGCTCAACGCCGGTGATTCGTGGCACGCGAAGCTGCTCGGGAAGAATCAGCCGGCGTGAACACTCACACGACGTACCTGACCTTTAATACGAAGAAGCGCCAGGAGATCATCGACATCACCGAAGAAGTCGAGAAGTGTCGGGCCGCGGCGGGGGTCAGCGAAGGGATGGTTCTGGTGTCGGCGATGCACATCTCGGCGTCGGTGTTCGTGAACGATCACGAGCCCGGTTTGTGGAAGGACATTTTGGATTGGCTCGAGACCAGAATTGCGCCCTGGTCACCCGACGACTACCGGCACAACACCGGTACCGGCGAGGACAACGCCGCGGCACATCTTCGCTCGTTGGCGGTCGGTCACGAGGTGATTGTGCCCGTCACTGGGGGAAAGCTCGATTTTGGTCCGTGGCAGCGCGTGTTCTATGGCGAATGGGACGGCATGCGCCCCAAGCGCGTGCTGATCAAGGCGATGGGGGAGTAGCGTCGATCTTCTGGACCGCTTCCTCGGCGCCAATGAAGCCAATGCGGCTGTGGGTCCCGTCGCAGAACGGTTTCATCACTGAGCCGCCGCACCGGCAGAGAGAGATCCATGTTTTGCCTTCAGGGGAGCTTTTCCGTTTACCCTCCGGAATCGGGATCGGATTGCCCTCGTGATCGATGAGATTAACGTCGCCGTACACTCTGTACGAACCATTCTTGCGAACTTCAATCGTGATGTCTGCCATTCCTCTTCCTCATAAATGAGCGCTTAGTTCGATTTCGAGTACGTTACCACGGCGCGGCACCGCTGTAACCACTTGCGCCCCCCTCTTCCAACATACACCATCCACAAGACCCGCACGAAAGAGCCGCATGTCCTGTTACACTGACGCCTCGAATCCAAAGAACTACCATAAGGTGGTAGACTGCCAGTACGCCTGTCCGGCCCACACCAATGTGCCGGAATACCTGCGACTGATAGCCCAGGGCCGCTATACCGAGTCCTACCTGCTCAACCGGGAATCCAACGTCTTCCCTGGCATTCTCGGCCGCACCTGCGACCGACCCTGCGAGCCCGCTTGCCGTCGAGGAAGAATAGACGGAAAGCCCGTCGCCATCTGTCGGCTGAAAAGAGTGGCGGCGGATCTGCGGGACGACATCCAGGAATATCTTCCCAAGGCGCCGGCAATCAGGAATGGAAAGCGTGTCGCGCTCATCGGCGCCGGCCCGGCGTCACTCACGGTCGCCAACGATCTCCTCCCGCTCGGCTACGAGGTCGTGATCTACGAGAAGTATGCGCGCGCCGGTGGCCTGATGCGCTTCAACATCCCGGCCTTTCGCCTCCCTGAAAGTGTGCTCGACGAATAGACGGGCTACATCATCGACATGGGCGCCGAGGTGCGGTACAACACGACGGTCTCGAGCCTCAAGGAACTGCTGAGCACAAGCAACAATTTCGATGCGGTGTTCGTCGGCAGCGGCGCGCCGAAGGGAAAGGAGCTCGACATCCCGGGGCGCTGGGACGACGGCGCGCGCGAGCGCATTCACATCGGCATTGAATGGCTCGGCTCGGTCCACTTCGGCCACATCGACAAGATCTCGCCGCGTGTTCTGATAATCGGCGTCGGCAACACGGCGATGGACTGCTGCCGCACCTCACGCCGGCTAGGCGGTATCGATACCAAGGTCGTGGCGAGGCGGTCGCGTCCGTACTTCAAGGCTTCACCCTGGGAGCTGGAAGACGCCGACGAGGAGGGAATCCGCATCGTCGAGAATCACGCGCCGAAGCGCTTCGTCATCGAGAAGGGCAAGCTCGTCGGAATGGAGTTCGAACGGCTCCGCTGGACCAACGACAACAGCCGCCAGACGAGCACCGTGATCGACACAGTCATCATTCCCTGCGACGAAGTCATCCTCGCCATCGGACAGGACAACGCATTTCCCTGGATCGAGCGTGATATCGGCATCGCATTCGATGTGCACGACATGCCCGTTATCAACAAGACCACTTTCGAATCCACGCGGCGCGGCGTGTTCTTCGGCGGCGACGCCGCGTGGGGCCCGCAGAACATCATCTGGGCAGTCGAGCACGGCCATCAGGCGGCAATCTCGATACACCGGCATTGCGAGGGCCTGCCGGTCGAGGAGCGCCCGCCAGAGGGAATGCATCTCGAGAGCACGAAGATGGGGCTGCACTCGTGGGCGTACTCGAACGACTTCAATCCGTCGGAGCGCTCGAAGATGCAGCACGCCGAGCTGGTCAAGCGCTTCTCGGCGATCGGCGTGGAAGTGGAGCTGGGCTTCACTGCCGAGCAGACCGCGACCGAAGTCGAGCGCTGCCTGAACTGCGATATCGAAACGCACTTCGAGAAAAACCTGTGCATCGAGTGCGACGCCTGCGTCGACGTCTGTCCGGTGAATTGTCTCACGATCACGCCCAACGCGAACGAGATGGACCTGCGGACAATGCTCTCCGCCCCCGCGCAGAACATGACCCAGGATCTCTACGTCTCTGATGCGCTGCCGCAGACGAAGCGCGTGATGGTGAAGGACGAGGACATTTGTCTCCACTGTGGTCTGTGCGCCGAGCGTTGTCCGACGGCGGCGTGGGACATGAAGAAATTCGAGCTGGTGCTGCCGTATGCGCTCTCACGGTCGGAACCAGCTTCGGTGGCAATCGCATGAGCGGCGTCAACGACTTCGCATTCAGGATGGCCACCGTCAACGGCACTGGCTCGGCCAGCGCCAACAGCCTGCTCATGCAGGCGATCTTTCGGATGGGGATTCCGGTCACGGGAAAGAACATCTTCCCGTCCAACATTCAGGGACTGCCGACGTTCTACGACATTCGCGTCAGTAAGGAAGGCTACACGGCGCGACCCCAGGAGATGGATCTGGTCGTCACGCTCAACCCGAGCACATACGCCAAGGACGTCGCATCGGTAAGGAAGGGTGGGTATCTCCTCTACGATTCGTCGTGGCCGCTCGAGCCCGACCTGGTGCGGGAAGGGATCACGATTCTCGGCATCCCCTTCGGGAAGATGTGCGTCGAGAACTTCGAGGGTGACAGGAATCGCACGTTGCTTCGCAACATCGTGTATTCGGGCGCGCTGGCCGCGTTTCTGAGCATCGATATGGAGGTCGTCGGCCAGATGCTGACCGAGAAATTCTCCAAGAAGAAGGGGTTGCTCGAGGCGAATCGTCGTGCCATCCAGCTGGGTTTCGACTACGCCAAGTCTCACTTCGAGTGTCCGCTGCCCTTTCATCTCGATCACATGGATGCCACCGGCGACTCGATTATCATCGACGGCAATTCGGCCGCCGCGCTCGGCGCCGTCTACGCCGGTGCAACGGTCGGCGCCTGGTATCCGATCACGCCGTCGACCTCGCTGATGGAGGCGTTCACGTCGTTCTGCAAGAAGTTCAGAACCGAACCGGACACCGGGTTGGCCAGATATTGCATCATCCAGGCGGAAGACGAGTTGTCGGCGGCGGGCATCGCGATCGGAGCTGGGTGGGCCGGCGCACGCGCCTTCACCAACACAGCGGGACCGGGGATCTCGCTGATGCAGGAGTTCCTCGGGCTCGCGTACTATACGGAAATCCCCGCAGTCTTCTTCGACATTCAGCGCACCGGCCCATCTACCGGCATGCCGACGCGCACGCAGCAGGCAGATCTGCTGTCGCTGGCATACGCGTCGCATGGAGACACGAAACACATCGTACTCTTTCCGTGCAACCCGGAAGAGTGTTTCTACATGAGCGTGAAGGCGTTCGATCTCGCCGATCGCTTTCAGACGCCGGTGTTCGTCGCGAGCGATCTCGACATCGGGATGAACGACTGGATGTGCAAGCGATTGGAATGGGACGATAGCTTTCGCCCGGATCGCGGCAAGTGCCTGACTGCCGATGAGCTCGAGTCCGTGAAGAAATTCTCGCGCTACGTCGACGCCGAAGGCGACGGCATCGCAGCACGATCGCTGCCTGGTGTCCACGGCCACGGCGCGTATTTCGTGCGCGGCTCGGGTCACGACAAGCACGGCACGTACACGGAGGATGCCGACGCGTACCAGGAGGTCGTTGACCGGTTGGCGCGCAAGTTCCGGCTTGCGGCCACAGCCGTTCCAGCGCCGGAGATTCACACTGTTAAGGGTGCCCAGCTCGGGATCGTATCGCTGGGCGGCTGTCATGCCGCGGTACTCGAGGCGATCGATCGCCTGCGCGACATGGGAATAGTCGCCGACTACATGCGCATCAGGGGATTCCCATTCGACACGCCGGTTCGCGCGTTCCTCGATGCACACGCGGTGAATTTCGTCGTCGAGCAGAACCGGGATGCGCAGCTCCGGTCGCTACTGGCGATCGAGACCGGCAAGCCACGCGACGAGATGATTCCGGTGCTGGACTACGGCGGGATGCCGCTCACGGCAATGTGCGTCGTCGATGCGGTATCGGGCCACGTCGCACGGCTCGATACAAAGCGTTCGCCCAGCAAAAAAAGAAAGGTCCCGGTATGACATCGATCACCAAGCCACAGGTTCGACACCCGGGCCTCAAGAAGAACGCGCTCGGCTTTACTCAGCGCGATTATGAAGGCGCGATGTCAACGTTGTGCGCCGGTTGCGGGCACGACTCCGTGACGGCGGCACTGGTTCAGGCCTGCTTCGAGCTCGCGCTACCGCCACATCGCGCGGCGAAGATGAGCGGCA
>DASWBC010000602.1:0-5451 GCA_036390815.1 Gemmatimonadaceae bacterium | reverse complement strand
TGATGTCGTCCATCGTCGAGACAAAAGTGAAGGTCATGCTGTTCACGACCTCGTCGGGAATACCGCGCAGGTCTTTTTCGTTCGCCTTCGGCAGCAGTACCTGTCGCAGTCCCGCGCGGTAGGCGGCCATGACTTTCTCTTTCACGCCGCCGATCTCCAGCACCTTTCCGCGAAGCGTCATCTCGCCCGTGAGTGCGATGTCGCGCCGGACGGGGCGCCGGCTCAGCACGCTCGCGATCGCCAGGGTCACGGCGGCGCCGGCGCTCGGTCCATCCTTTGGAATCGCGCCGGCTGGAAAGTGAACGTGGAGGTCGCACTCCTTGAACTCGATATCCTCGACGCCCAACGTGTGCGCACGCGAGCGGACATAGGAATACGCCGCATCGACCGACTCGCGCATCACATCACCGAGCTGTCCGGTGACTGTGAGGCGGCCCGTGCCGGGCATGCGGAGAGCTTCGATGACCATCAGATCGCCGCCGGTGGCCGTCCACGCCATGCCGGTGACCGCTCCGATCTCCGGCTCCTGCTCCGCGTCCTCGAGCGTGTAGGTGGGATTCCCGAGGATCTCGGTCACCATCGGATTGTCGACGATCCAGGCGCCCTCTTCGCCATCTGCTTTCTTGCGGGCGCGTTTCCGCATCAGGGCGGCGATGTTCCGCTCGAAATTGCGAAGGCCGGCCTCCCGCGAATAGCGGCTCGAGATGTAGCCGAGGACTTCGTCGGTGAACTGAATGTCCTTGTCGGTGATCCCGTGCTCTTCGAGCAGGCGCGGCAGCATGTAGCGCCAGGCAATCTCGACTTTTTCTTCCACCGTGTAGCCGAGCACGCGGATGACTTCCATCCGGTCGCGGAGCGGCGCGGGAATGTCGAAGAGGTTGTTGGCGGTGCAGATGAAGAGAATGCTGGAGAGGTCGAACGGCAGATTGAGGTAGTGGTCGACGAAGTTCGAGTTTTGCGACGGATCGAGGACCTCGAGCATCGCCGCGGTCGGATCTCCGGACGGACCGCCGGATGTCATTTTGTCAATCTCGTCGATCATCAACACCGCGTCCCGAACCTGCACCCGTCGCAGTGCCTGCAGGATCAGGCCCGGCATCGCGCCCACGTAGGTGCGGCGATGTCCCCGAACCTCCGCCTCGTCGCGCACCCCGCCGACCGAAATGCGGTAGAAGGCACGGGTGATGGACATCGCGATGGCTTCGCCAAGGGATGTCTTGCCGGTGCCCGGTGGGCCGACGAAACACAGAATCGGACCGTGCGGATCGCCGCCCCGCAGCTTCCGCACGGCGAGGTACTCGGTGATGCGCTCCTTCGCTTCCTTGAGGCCGTAGTGCCGGCTATCCAACAGCTCTTCGACTTTTTTCAGCTCGATGATTTCGTCTTTGGATGATTTTACGTTCCACGGCAGTGCCAGCATCCAGTCCAGATAGGTCCGAATGACCTGATATTCGCTGGAGGCGGGCGACAGGTTCCGCATCCGCTCGATCTCGCGCCGCCCTTCCTGCGCCGCTTTCTCGGGGAGATTCGCTTCCTCGAGCTTTTTCAGAGTCTCGATAGCTTCCTTCTCGCCCGGATCGCCCTCGCCAAGTTCCGATTGGATTGCGCGCAATTGCTGGCGCAGGTAAAACTCGCGCTGGTGCTGCTCGATCTTGATCTCGGTCTGGCGCTTCACGTCCTCGGCCACCCGCGCGCGCCCGACCTCGCGCTCGACGCGACCGAGCAGGAATTTCAGCCGCTGGCCAATGTTGAGGCGTTGGAGAATCTCATCCTTGTCGGAGACCTTGAAGTTGAGATTTGTCGCGGCCAGATCGGCGAAGCGGCCCGGATCGGAGATGTTCATCTTGAGGATAGCCGGCACTTCGTCCGGGATCCGTTCGATCAGCTCGGCCAGCGTCTCGGCGCCGGCGACGATGCGGGAGATCAAGTCGTCCACTTCGTTTGCGTCCGGCGCGATCTCCTTCGCTGGCTTGACGCGGACTATCGCGAACGGATCGGTCTGAACGACTCCCTCGACCACAAGGCGACGCAGCCCCTGCAACGTGATCTGAACGGTCTCGCCCGGGAGATTGATTCGCTCGTGTACCCGGGCCGCGACGCCGACGCGTCCGACGAAGCGCTCCGGATCGAGCACATCGTCGTGGTCGCCGCTCGCCACCACCAATCCCACGATGAGGCCTGCGTGCTCGTTGGCCTTGAGCAGCGCGAGGTTCTCCGGCGCGCCCATTTGCACGGCGATGGTGCCGAGCGGATAGACGATTGTCGATCGAAGCGCCATGAGGGGCAGCGTCGATGGTATTTCTGCGTGCAGTATGTCGTCTTTACGCTGGGCAGGCGGCATCCAGTCCCTCGCGAACGGCGTGATGCTTCAGTTGTTTCAGAAGTTAACGGCGCCTAAGTTTAAAGGCTATGTTCGAAGATCTGAGCGAAAAGCTCGAAGCCACGTTCGCCCGCCTGCGTGGTCGCGGCGTTCTCACCGAAGCCGACATCAGGGAGGGCCTGCGGGAAGTCCGCCGCGTGCTGCTGGAGGCCGACGTCAATTTTCAGCTCACGCGCGAATTTCTCGAGCGCGTCGAAAAGAAGGCGACGGGCGTCAACGCGCTGACTACAGTCTCTCCGGGACAGCAGCTAGTCAAGATCGTACATGAGGAGCTCACCGCCATGCTGGGTGAGCGCCGCGAGGGATTGAAGCTGGGTACGGTGCCTCCGTCGGTGGTGATGATGGTGGGCCTGCAGGGGTCCGGCAAAACCACCACCGCTGCCAAGCTGGCGAGAAAGCTCAAGGCGGAAGGTCGTTCTACGCGTCTCGTCGCGGCCGACGTCTACAGACCCGCGGCAATCGACCAGTTGGAGACGCTGGGTCGCGATCTGTCGATTCCGGTCTATGCGGACCGCACCACGACGGACGTAGTGAAGATCGCACGCGCGGGAGTCGCGGAGGCTTTGCGGGAGCGCGACCGCGTAGTCATCATAGACACCGCCGGCCGGCTCCAGATCGACGACGCGATGATGCAGGAACTTTCGCGCCTCAAGGAAGCGCTTCGTCCCTCCGAGATTTTGCTTGTCGCAGACGGGATGACGGGACAGGACGCAGTGAAGATCGCGCAGGGATTCGACCAGGTGCTCGACATCACCGGCGTCGTGCTGACCAAGATGGACGGCGACGCCAGGGGTGGAGCAGCGCTCTCGATCTACGGCGTGACGAAGAAGCCAATCAAGTACATAGGCGTTGGAGAGAAGCCCGACGCGCTCGAGGAGTTTCATCCCGAGAGAATGGCGGGTCGCATCCTGCAACAGGGTGACATCGTTACACTCGTGGAGAAGGCGCAAGCAACGTTCGACGAGGCCGAGGCGAGGCGCCTCGAGAAGAAGGTCCGCAAGGAGGGGATGGATCTCAACGATTTCCTCAACAGCATGCGGCAGATCCAGAAGATGGGCCCGCTGGAGGGGATCCTGAAGATGCTCCCGGGCGTGAACACCAAGGCCCTCAAGCAGATGAAGGCAGATCCCAATCGGATGAAGCACGTCGAGGCGATCGTGCTCTCAATGACACCCGAGGAGCGCAAGAATCCCGGCGTGATCAACGGATCGAGGCGCGCGCGCATCGCCAAGGGCGCCGGCCGGCCGATCAGCGACGTGAATCGGCTGCTCGATCAGTTCAGGGAGATGCAGAAGATGATGAAAAAAATGGCCGGCGGGGGAAGGATGGGGATGCCGAGCATGCCGGGGATGTTCGGGCGGTAAAACAACTACAAAGCACTGAACGGGGTGGGAGGCGTCAGAGGGGCATAGGTGCCAGGTTTCAGGTTACGACGCCCGGACTTGCCACCGTGGCGTGAGAGTGACTGAACCCGCCTGCCTGTGCCCTGAATGGCGATAGAAAAGTCTGGGCGTAGTGACCTGACGCCTGGCAACTGTGCTTCTGACACCTCCCACCCCGTTCAGTTGCGGTTTTTCCGGCCTGTGCCGGGAATCAGAGACCCGTTAGATTCCACGACTCAGCAGCACCGGGTGCGCATCGGATCGACCGATGACGCGAGGAGCCCGGATCGAGGCGCGTGACCGCCTCATGACACCCTCAAGGGAGCAGTCCAGAGATGGTAAAGATTCGTCTCCGCCGCGTCGGGCGGAAAAACGCACCGTTCTACCGTATTCTCATCGCTGATTCACAGAGTCCGCGCGATGGAAAGTTCATCGAGATCATCGGCCAGTACGCTCCCCGTCAGAATAACGAGGGTTCTCTTCAAGTCGATGAAGCCAGGGCCAATCACTGGCTCAACCTCGGCGCCCAGCCGACCGACACCGTCAGGTCGCTCCTTCGGCGTGCCGGCGTTCTCAAGCGGCGTCACGAGCAGAGACTCGGCATCGAGCGCAAAGTCGTCGCGATCCCGGTCAGCGAGAAGTCGGACGAAACAGCCGCCGGCGCCTAGAGCGCCTCGGTCTCGCATGCCTGAGCCCGAGTACGCGATCGTCGGGCTGATCCGCAAAGCGCAAGGAATTCGCGGAGAGGTGGTCGTCGAGCCTCTCACCGATAAGCCGGACGTGGTCTTTGCGTCCGGCAGTCGTGTTTTTGCGGGGACCTCCACTGGCGATCTTGCCGTCATCCGCGACGCGGGGGGACTGGATCAGACCCCGACGCTCACCGTCTCGGAGTCACGCCCCTTCAAGAAGGGGCTGATCGTCCGGTTCGAGGAGCTTCAGGACCGTGACAACGCCGAGCTGTGGCGTGGACGCTATCTCCTAGCCCCATTCAGCGAGCTGCCGCCTCTCCAGAAAGACCAGGTCTATCTCCACGATCTCGTCGGCATGAGGGCCGTGAGCACCAGCGGCGAGGAACTCGGCACGGTGACGACGTTCTATGAGCTGCCCCAGGGACTCATGCTCGACATCGAGACGCCGCGCGGGAGCGTGCTGATTCCATATCGGCCGGAGCTCGTCGTGCGGACGGACATCGAGGCGCGCCAGATCCTGATCAACGACACGCTCGGCTTGATCGACGCGTCACTCGGCGGGGAATAGCGCGTGCCGTTGAGAATCAACGTCGTCACGATCTTTCCCGAATTCTTCAGCGGACCGCTCGGACTGAGTATCCCGTCGCGGGCGGCGGCGGCAGGCAGCGTGCGGTACAACATTGTGGACCTGCGCGACTTCACACACGACAAGCACAGGACAGTGGACGACGCTCCGTACGGCGGAGGCGCCGGGATGGTAATGAAGCCGCAGCCGTTCTTCGAGGCGGTGGAATCGCTGAACACCAGACCGCCAATCGTGCTCTTGTCCCCGCGAGGCCGCGTTTTCTCCCACGCGGACGCCGAGCGCTTCACGAGCGGCGAGGAGCTCACGCTGCTCTGTGGCCACTACAAGGACATCGACCAGCGCGTCGCGGACCACCTGGCGTCAGAAGAGATTTCGCTTGGTGATTTCGTGTTGAGCGGTGGGGAAGCGGCTGCT
>DASWBC010000601.1:0-2963 GCA_036390815.1 Gemmatimonadaceae bacterium | reverse complement strand
GAAACTCCGACGGTAGTGTTCGCGCATCACCCACCAGTCGCGCGTCTCGCTGCGCTGCACAATGCCGGAGTCGACGTTTTCGAGGCCGAAGACCTCCCGGCAGCGTTGGAAGCGCTCCACGGATTCGAGGTTCAGCACCTGCTCGTCGAGGGAGGCGCCCGCGTTGCGAGGGAGTTCCTGCGACAGAACCTGGTGGACCGACTGATTATCTTTCAGTCACCAATCACGCTTGGCCCCGGCGGGCTCGGTCCTTTCGATGAATTGCCTGGTGGCTTTCGTGAGGCGCTCTCCAGGCTCCCCATCGTCCGGCGCGCGGAGTTTGGAGAGGATGGGATGTCGGTGTACGCGCTGCGTGAGGCCTGAATGTTTACCGGATTGATCGAGGCAGTTGGCGAAGTTGAGAGCGTGCGGCAGACCGATGCCGGGCGCGAGCTTCGCATTCGCGCTCCGTTCACCGACCTCGAGAATGGCGAGAGCATCGCCATAAACGGCGCCTGCCTCACCGTTCGTGAATTCGGCGCCGGCTGGTTCGACGCTGCCGCGGTTGTGACCACGCTGCAGCGAACCGCGATCGGCGACTGGAAGCCAGGAACACGGCTCAATCTCGAGCGGTCGCTGCGGTCCACAGACAGGCTTGGCGGACACATTGTGCAGGGACACGTGGACTGTGTCGGTGTCGTGGCTGCAGTCGAGCGCCACGCTGATGCACTGCTCGTCGACCTTTCGCTGCCACAATCGGTCGAGCCGCTTTTCGTGCTGCACGGGTCGATCGCCGTCGACGGCGTCAGCCTGACCGTGAACGAGTTGAAGCCTGGCGGTTTGCAACTTTCGCTGATCGAGTACACCTTGCGTCATACCACGCTGGGTGATTTGAAGCCGGGAGCCCGGGTGCACGTAGAGGCGGACGTGATCGCCAAACACGTGCGGCGACTTCTGGAGCCATACCTGCGCGAAGCGTCGGCGCTAAATTCGCTGGACGATTTTTCGCTGGACCATTAGAGGAGCCATGAACTTCGGAACAGTCGAGCAGGCAATAGCCGACATCAAAGCCGGCAAGCTGATCGTCGTAGCGGACGATGAGGATCGCGAGAACGAAGGCGATCTCATCTGCGCGGCGGAGCTGGTCACGCCGGAAATGATCAACTTCATGATCCGCAAGGCTGGCGGATGGATTTGCCTCGCCCTCACGGGTGAACGTGCCGACCAGCTCGAGCTCGCTCAACAGAGCGAAGTCAACACCGACGAATACCGCACCGCGTTCACCATCAGTATCGATGCGGACGAGCGCTTCGGAGTCACCACGGGAGTGAGCGCGCAGGATCGCGCCAAAACCATCCGTGTCGCCGTCGATCCAAAGACCGTTCCCACTGACTTGCGCCGTCCCGGACACGTTCCGCCGCTCCGCGCGCGCGAGGGAGGGGTACTCCAGCGCGTGGGCCACACCGAGGCGGCTGTTGATCTTGCCCGCCTCGCCGGACTCATTCCGGCCGGAGTGGTTTGCGAGATTCTCAGTGAGGACGGCTCGAGCGCCCGCCGTCCGGAGCTCGAACGCTTCGCTCAGGAGCATGGCCTCACATTCATCACCGTCGCGCAACTCGTCGCGCATCGGCTCCAGACCGAGCGCCTCGTGCACCGGGTCGCCGAGGCTCGGCTTCCGACCGAGGTCGGGACCTGGCGCGTCGTCGGCTACCGCAACGACGTCGACAAGCACGAGCACATAGCGCTGGTTTTCGGCGATGTCGGACCCGACACGAGCGTGTTGGTGAGAATGCATTCGAAGTGTCTCACTGGAGATGTCTTCCATTCCCTCCGCTGCGATTGCGGATGGCAGCTCGATACCGCGATGAAAATGATCGCGAAGGAAGGGAAGGGCGTCATCGTCTACCTCGATCAGGAGGGGCGCGGCATCGGCCTGCTCAACAAGCTCAAGGCCTACGAGCTTCAGGATCAGGGAATCGACACGGTCGAGGCCAACGAGCGGCTCGGGTTCGCGCCCGACCTCCGCAACTACGGCATCGGCGCGCAGATCCTCCTCGACCTGGGGCTCAGAATCATCCGCCCAATCACGAACAATCCCCGCAAGCTCGTCGGTCTCGAAGGCTACGGGCTGACCGTCGTCGACCGGGTGCCGATCATCTCGATCGCGCACGACGAAAACTCAAGCTACCTCGAAGCCAAACGGGCGAAGCTCGGACACCTCTTCGCTTCGTAGATGGCCGAGTTTCACGGATTGCCGAGCGGCGTTGGACGGCGGATTGGCGTCCTGGCCAGCCGCTTCAATGAGCCAATTGTAAAGAAGCTCGTCGACGGCGCTCTCGAGGCGCTGATCAAGTACGGCGTTGCGTTCGAGGACATCGATGTGGTTTGGGTTCCGGGCGCGTGGGAGCTTCCGATCGCCGCGCGCTGGCTCCTCGCCAGCGAGCGATACGACGGCCTGGTGGCTCTGGGAGCAGTCATCCGCGGCGAAACCGCGCACTTCGACTATATCGCCGGTGAAGCATCCCGCGGACTAGCCGCCGTGAGCGCGGACTCGGAGATGCCCATCGGGTTTGGCGTGCTTACCTGCGATACGGACGAACAGGCCGAAGCCCGCGCTGGTGGCGCGCACGGCAACAAGGGGTGGGATGCCGCTGTGGCCACGCTCGAGATGGTCGACCTCCACAGTCGCCTGGATCCTGACGATGCGGATTGAATCCCGCGCCCGCGCGCGGGCGCTTCAGGCGTTGTACGCGTGCGACATGCGGGGTGGAAAAAATCTTGATCGGGTCGCCACCCAGGTGTGGGACGACCTTGCGGTGGCGCCCGAGGAACGGAGACTGGCAGGCCTGCTCGTCAGAGAAGTCGCGACCGCCGGTAGCCAGCTGGACGCGCGCCTCGCCGATCTCACCACCAACTGGCGCCTGGAGCGGCTCGGCGCGATCGAAAGGTCGGTGCTTCGCCTTGGCGCGGCCGAGCTGATGAAG
>DASWBC010000600.1:0-3443 GCA_036390815.1 Gemmatimonadaceae bacterium | reverse complement strand
GTTTGCCGCCGTTGATCATGAGATCGTCGCTGGACTCTCTGATTGCCAGCGTTCCAGGTTGTGCTCGTAGATCTCGCGGAGAATCGCCGGAACGTTGCGTCGGATTTTCCAGTCGGGGTAATGACTCTGGAATCGCTCCAGACTGCTGATCCACCAGATGTGGTCACCGACCCGATTGACATCGCTGTACGTGACCGACATCGGTCTGCCGACGATTTCCTCGCACAGCTCGATCGCTTCCATCATCGAACAGTTGCTGTCTCGCCCGCCGCCGACATTGTAAACCTCGCCGCTCCGTGGCGCGGCAAAAAAGGCGTCGAACGCCGCGATCAGATCGGCGCTATGGATGTTGTCGCGGACCTGCTTGCCGCGGTATCCGTGAACCGTGTACGGTTGTCCGGTTACCGCGCACTTCATGAGATAGGCGAGAAACCCGTGCAGCGCAGTGCCGGCGTGATTGGGGCCGGTGAGACAGCCGCCGCGAAAGCAGGCGGTGCGCATGCCGAAGTATCGGCCGTACTCCTGAACGAGAATGTCGGCAGCCACCTTTGACGCGCCGAAAAGGCTGTGCAGGCTGGAATCAATCGACATGTCCTCCCTGATTCCGTTGGCGTACGAGTGAGCGGGGTCGATCTCCCACCTTTTCTCCAGCTCGACAAGCGGAAGTCGGTTGGGAGTATCGCCGTACACCTTGTTGGTCGATGTGAAGATGAACACCGCATCCGGAGACGATCGCCGGCTCTCCTCGAGCATGACCGCGGTTCCGTTCGCGTTCACAGTGAAATCGGTGGAAGGGTCGAGCGCCGCCCAATCGTGCGAGGGCTGAGCTGCGGTGTGCACGACCAGCGAAACATCGCGACCGTAGCGCCGGAAAATTTTCGCAATCGCCGCCTGGTCCCGGATGTCGTCGTCGAAGTGCGCGTATTTTTTGCCGAGTCGCTCCTGCAGGCGCGCGAGACTACCTGCGGTCGACGCGTCGTCGCCGAAGAACCGACGCCTCATGTCGTTGTCGATGCCCACGATCTCGAGGCCTCTGGATTCGGCGAAGAAAACCGCTGCCTCGGAGCCGATCAGACCCGCCGAGCCACTAATGACCGCGACGCTCACGAAAGGGCCTCGATGCGCGAGAGATCAGTCGTCATTGGAACGAAACGCTCCAGCGGGGCTCGATCGCGATTTTCACTCTACCCTCGAATCCGGTGCGCGTCGCACCTACAACGTGAGAGTCATTCGTCGTGTGATTGATGCCGACATCGCCCCCCAGCTCGAAGTCCCTCCAGCGCGACGCCCCACTCACGGCCACGCGCGTCACACCCATCACCACGCCGCTGAAAATGCCCGGCGTGCTGGAGTACTGCGCCGGCGTTGGATAGGTCGCGCGATAATCGCCCTCACCCTGCCGCCGGTGCGCAACGTACAGGCGCAAGGGAGTCCGCGGCAGGAGCGCGAGATCCGCGCCGATCTTCGCTTCGTCGTAATCGCTGAATCCGCGACCGAGACCCACACCGAATACCTCGTACGTCTCGGCCGGTGTCGGAGTCCTGTAAGTGAGATTCGACACTCGCGTGTACGACGCAAACCACCGCTGATCTCCGCGCAGCGGCAATCCCTCCGCCGCGAGCGTGAGTCCGTACGACGAAGGCTCATGACAATTGGGATTGCATTTGTCGATCTGCAGATCGTCGATGAACAGGTGGCCGGCGAATTTCCCGAATCTCCCCGAGCGGTACGCCGCCTCGGCGCCGAGCCCGAAATTCCCGTCCTGGTTCTCGTTCCGCCAAGTCAAGCCGTAGATGTTGAACGGGTTCGCCAGAGTTGGCTCGAATCCGCGACCGACGCCCGTGTACAGGTAGCTCTCGGTTCCCGCGACTTCCCAGCGCCCGCGGTGGAACGTCAGCCGGTGAATCGAGAAGTAACGCTGATCGATGTCGCCGTTTGGCAGCTGGAGGTTGTCGAGGCGCGCGATCACGGTCGAGAAATGAACCTTGTCGTTCCCGATCAGTCCGTAGAGGTGATCGTAGGTGTAGGCGTAATTCCCGATCTGAAGTCCGTAGAGCGTGGGCGGTCCCCAGTTCCGTCCCACTCGGCCGAACGTCAGCTCGCCGTACTTCCACTGTCCGCTCACGTAACCGTCCTCGGTGCGCCCCGCGAGCTTTCTGTCCTTGCGGCCCGCGAACTCCGGATCCGTGTTGAGCCGGTCGTCGATCAGAGTGCGAACGAATCCGACGACGGGCCCGCCACCCATGACGACGCGCAGCGAACCACCGGGTCGGGCGTTACGACTGTGATCGGAGAGCATCAGCTCGCGCCGCCCGGATGTCTGAGATGTCAGATAAACATCGCCAGTCCCACGCGCGCGGAACGTCTGCGCCGCCAGAGTATCCGAATCCCCGGGCCGGAGCGCATACTTCTCGACCGACTTGTAAAGCTCGTCGAGATACGATCCGATGATCGGCCCCGGCTCCCGCGTCCGAGCGGAATCAATCGCCACCCGAAGCGCCCGCTCCGTGAAGGGCCGCTCGAGCATGGAGAATTCCTTGAACATCCCGCGCGCCATCAACGCATCGATGTACGTATAGGCGACGTCATCGAGCGGCACGTACGCGGAAGCCTGTCCACTCGCAGGAGATGGCGCGACGATGAACCAGGCCGTGGCCGCAAGAACCAGAACCCCTTTGTTCACCGGTACCACGGCGAGAGATGCAGCTTCGGCGTAAGCTCCAGCGCTGGCGCCGGAAAGTGATAATAGCTGAGGGTATGCTTGATCGTTCTCCAGAGCGGCGCATCACCCGGAAGCTTTTCGGGATCCCAATCAAGCGACAGCATGATCTTCCGCTTCGCTCGCTGCGAGAACCCCGTTTCCGGATTGACCCAGTCCGTCACCGAGTGTCCTGCCGAGAACCGGATGAACGAGGGCCAGAAGGGCTTGGCGGCATCTGGCAGCACCTCGTGCACGTCTGTAGAGAACCAGTAGGTCTGTCCCGAGTAGTCGAGCGAGGGACGCAGCTCCACGCTGTTCCCCATTTTTAGCGCCCGCGTCTCGTGATATGAAAAGGTTGGCTTGATGACTCGGAGCCGCGGGTGGAACTCCTGCAGCACCGCGAACGCCTGCCCGGTGGTGTTCGCGATCATGTCGGCATACGAGAATCCATATTTCACGAATTGCCCGTCGAAGATCTCGATCTGGAGCTGAAACGCCGCGGCGTAGGCAGCGCTCCACCAGATTGCCTTCTTCTCACCCACGCATGCCTCTCGCAGGGCAGCATGTCCGATGCGGGCGAGCTGATACCCGCCGAGCAAGTGGCCGAACTTGTCCTGGTCGCGGAACTCCTGATCCCAGTCGGCGTGAAAGAAGAAGTGCGGAGCGCGTGTGCCCGACCACCACGCCTTCTTGAAGTAGTGGTAGAGGTAGGCGTTGCCGCCGACGAAAGCGGTTCCGACGC
>DASWBC010000599.1:0-2374 GCA_036390815.1 Gemmatimonadaceae bacterium | reverse complement strand
CGGGTTGCCCAGCCGGCGTTGTCCCGACAGATCAAGGATCTCGAGGACGAGCTGGGCGTTCAGCTATTCTCGAGGGAACGAACCGGCGTCCGTCCCACCGCCGCCGGACTCATCTTCAGCGAAGGCGCGCGGCGCCTAACGGATCGGCTTGAGCAGGCGATGGTCGGCGTGCGTCAGGCGCATGCGGGCCAATTGGGGGTTTGCCGGATCGCCGTCGGCCATGTGCCGTTGTTCGGGGCCTTCTTTGGCAATGCCCTGGCCGAGGTTCGCGCGCAGCTCCCGGGAATTCGCCTCGATGTCCGCGAGTCGTTCGGCCAGAACCCTTTTCGGGCCCTGCGAGCGGACGACATCGACATCGTCGTGAGTGTACGGCCACATTCGCGGGAGCCGGGGATACGGTGGGAGACCTTTTATGAAGACCCCGTCGAATATGCGATCCTCCCCGCAGCCCATCCGCTTGCCGGATTGGAGATGGTCGACCCTGAACAGCTCCGCGATGACAACCTCTTGCTGCTCGAGCCATCAGTAGCACCGCACATCATGGAACCGCTCATCGGGTATTTGAAACGGCTGGGGCTGGCACCTCACCAGTATCACCATCACATGACGTCGCTCTATACGATGGTAGCAGCGGGACGTGGCTGGACGGTTGGAACGCGCACACGGTGGGAGCGGCCGATTGCCGGAACATCGACCGTCAGATTGCGTGGATTCCAACACCCATTGACCGTAGCGTTGTCCTGGCGGTCCGACGAATCTGCGCCTGTCGCGAAAAACGTCATTAACGCGCTACGGAACGTAAGGGACATCACGGCAGGGGGCGCTAAAGCGACCGAGCTTGCGCCGCCCGCGACTGGCGCCGAGCAGACTATTCCCGCGATGCTGGAGCTCCGCCATCTGCGTGCGTTCGTGACCGCCGCGGAGGAAGAGAGTCTCAGCCGCGCGGCTGAACGCCTGCAGCTAACGCAATCGGCCGTATCCAGACAGATCCAGGAGCTCGAGCGGATCACGGGGGGGGCGTTGCTCAGGCGCGCGGCGCGAGGCGTGGCAACCACGGGAGCTGGGGAAATTTTCCAGTGCGAGGCCGTGGCAGTTCTCGCGGTTGCTCAAGAAGCCGTGGCGCGCGCGCGTTACTCGGCGCGCGGCGTAAGCGGACGCTGCGTCTTCGGCGTGGAGCCGACGGCGATGGTGCCAGCGCTTGTACCGGCCCTGGTGCAGGAGTTGTCAACGAGGCTTCCGGATCTCGACCTCGCCGTTGAGGAGATGTCGAGCGTCCTCCAGCCGCGCGCGCTTGCGAACGGAGCGATCGACATCGGCGTCGCGCACGGATTCCCCGGGCTGATCGATGCGCCGGGCATCGTAGGCATCCCCATGGTGGATGACACGCTCGATTGTGCGCTCGTCGCGAGCTCGCACAGGCTCGCCTCTCGATCTTCGGTGACACCGGATGATCTTGCGGACGAGCCGTTCCTCTTTGTCGCGCGATCCTTTCATCCGATTTTGTACGACGCGGTGATGGAATCTTTTAAGGCGCTGGATTTTCAACCTCGCATCAATGCAACCTACGATGGGCAGCGTACTCTCTGGGCGTTGGCGGCAACTGGCGCTGGCTGGACAACCGGGACCAGGAATCAGTGCGCCTCTCCGCCCGAAGGGCTGGTTGCGCTGAAAATCGAAGGATTTGAGATCCCGTGGGGGTTGAAACTCCTCTGGCGCCGCGACGAGGCGGAGGAATGGCTACGCGGCGTGATCGATGCGCTTCAGTCGATCGTCAGCGAATCGCGATACCAGCAGGCCGATCGGTGACCATGAGAAATGCGCCTTCGCATCGTGATAAGAGGAGTACGGCCGGGTCGGGACTGCCCAACCACATCAAGCCGCTTCGGCGAGGATGCAGAAAACCCCGCTTACGAACGTAACCATAAGCGGGGCAATTAGTTCTGCAGCCCACCACTTCTTGGCCCGGAGTGACGAGGTCCGTATCTTTTCACGCTCAACACGCCTGAATGGCTTATGATCTTCGGTCCGCCGAATCGTCGCCCTCCTAATGACAAGCTAGAAACGTCGCCTCGTTGGTTGTCTACACGCGAGCGCCGTGCAAGCCGCGACGATGTGCCTGCGTCTTGATGTCATGCCGACGCTCGCATGGCGGCGCGGCGCAAACCCACGCCGAGATAAGCGCCCACGAACGGAAACACGAGGACGATCAGCATTGCAAAGGTGGCTAGCGACTGCGCGCGGACGACCGCGTAGGCCGGGATCCAGATGCCAACCGCAAGTGCCCACGCCCACGCGCGTCGCGGGCCGGCAAGCCCAAGGATCCCCGCGACAAGCATCATCGCGCCCGCGGTGATGCCTGTGTCATCCCATGTGG
>DASWBC010000598.1:0-6328 GCA_036390815.1 Gemmatimonadaceae bacterium | reverse complement strand
ATGAATATGAAAAAGGCTTACTCACTTATAGGGGCGGCGGGGGCGGTGCTCTTCGTGAGCGCATGCAACAACCTCGACGTTACCAATCCCAACAATCCGGACGTCGCGCGCGCTCTTGCGTCGCCGAGCGACGTCAAACAGCTGGCTCAGTCGACGGTGCGGTCGTGGTATATGACGACCGTCTCGGCTGGTCCGGATGACAACGGTGATCTGACCCCGTACCATTTTGGGTCGGTGACGTCCGACGTCACGACGGGAAATTTCGGAAACTTCGGAATGCGGTTCAACAACCTTGAACCGCGCATCCCGTACGGAAATAACAGCGCCGGTGGCGATCGCGCTGTTACGGAAACACCGTGGAATTACAACTACGGGACGATCGGCGCCACCAATGACGTGCTTCGCGTGCTCAAGAACGGTTTGGATCTTGGCAGCGCGGACATCACTGAACAGGCCAAGGAGGAGGCGCAGTTCTCACAGGCGGCGTCCTACACCTACCTGGCGATGGAATTCGACCAGGCGTTCGTCGTCACAGAGAACAATGATCCCGCCAGCCCTCCGAGCCTGTCTCCATATGCGGCGGTCAGGGACTCCGCGCTCAGGATGTGGAACACGCTGATCGCTGCCAGCGCGACGCATAACTATACGTATGCGTTGACAGACCTTCCGCTGAAGGACGGTGCCCTTACATCAGGGCGCATCAACCGTATCGCGAACACGATGGCAGCGATGCTGCTTGCCTACAGTCCGCGTATTCCTTCACAGTCGGCTTCGGTGGATTGGAATGCTGTTGCGGCCTACGCCGATAAGGGAATTGGCACCGGATCCGCTGGCGCTCCGTTCGACATAGTGGTAGTCGGGGATGCCAACACCTGGTGGTCGTACGTTGCAGCCTACGGCGATCAGCAGGACTGGATCCGCATGGATCACCGGGTCATCAATCGGATGAACCCGGCCGTACCGCCGAAGTTCAATGGGACGATTCCGCCCCAAGGCACGTCGGCTGACTCGCGCTACACCACGGACTTCAAGTACAAGACACCACCCATAGGTGATCCGGCTCGCGGCATTTACATGCAGAGCGTCTTCTACCACAGTCGCTACGAATTCACTGCCGAGAGTCAGCCGGGCGGTTTCACCGGACCGGTTCCGTACATGCTCGCGGCAGAGAGTGACTTGATTCGGGCCGAGGCGTTGATTCGCAAGACCGCACCGGACATGATCACCGCCGCCCAACTCATTAACAATACGAGGGTCAATCGTGGAGGCCTCCCGGCGGCAACGGGGGCTGAGGGCGCTGCAGCTCTGCTCAGCATGATCAGCTACGAGCGCGACGTCGAGCTCGTTAACACCAGTGGTACTACGCTGTACTGGCGGCGTGCCATAACAGATCAACCGATTCAGACCGGCACGGTTTGTCAGCTTCCAATTCCTGCCAAGGAGCTGGAGACGCTCGGTCTGCCGGTCTACACCTTTGGTGGAAGCAACCCCTGCCAGTAGTCGGAGGGGATGTTTGAATTAGCAAAATTGTAAAGGAAACAAGTAATCGGGGCGGATCTTCGAAGATCCGCCCCGATTATGTTTCACCGCTCGCTAAACCGCGGACGAGTTGTTCGTCGCGCAGGGCGCCGTCAGGTTTGCCTGCGCAGGCCGGCGCAGGTTATCACATCGCTCAACTGCGTTCCGGCACCGCGAAACACGTTGACGTGATAGTTACCCGATTGCGGCAGCTCGAACGCGATGTCGTCGTCAACCGTCCCGCGTCCGTTCGCGCTCAGCACAATCGTGGGGAACATTCCCGGAGCCATGACTGGTGGATCTCCCGAACCGCATTCGCCCGGATGGATCGCCCAGCCCAGATTGGTGAGGCCTGGCTCGACCGGCACCGACACGGTCAGACGGACGTGAGTCATCGTGGGGCGATTGCGTGAGACCGTCAATTCGACGTTTCCATAAGCCTTTTGACGAGTAGTCGTGACTACGTTACCAGTGAAACTCTGTGTCGGATTGAGGGCGCCGGTCCAGCGATTTGCACCCGCCATTATCGCTTGCGTCCTCCCGGCATCCGAATTCGGGTCAGGGGTCACCGAGGGTGCGCTCGCGCAGGCACCCACCGCGGCGGAAATTAGGACGGGAGTAAGAATTCTGGAGAGACGCATAGTCACCTGCGATAGTTGTGGAGATGGCCCTGGATGATGCCGCGCGGAAAGTCAGTCACTACAGCTAGCTCCGTTGCAGGAGGTTGTCAAATGATACCCCACGTGATCCGATGAACAACCCCATCAGTAAGCCGGCGAAAAAAATGCCAGTCGCTCAGTCGGACAGCAACCGCTCCGCGAGGCCGGAGCTGACACGGGGGCGCTACACCCTCTTTATCGCCCTGACCTTGATGGCACCCCTGGTCCTTTTCGGTGCCGTAGAAGGACTGATTCGACTCATCCGTCCTGACGGGGGAATGCCCCTCTTCGTCCACGCCCAGTTCGTAAATGGGGACTACCTTGTCGCGAGCCCCTCCCTGGGCGCGCGCTGGTTCGCTGGGGTCGAGCACCCGCCTTCTCCTGCTCCGGAGATGTTCGCCGCGAGAAAGCCCGAACGCGCGTTTCGGGTTTTCGTTCTGGGCGAATCCGCGGCGGCGGGATTTCCATACCCGCGAAACGTGACCTTCTCGCGGTATCTAAGGGACGTCCTTCGGGACGTGTTGCCCGGCGATTCGGTAGAAGTCGTCAATCTCGGAATCGCGGCCACCAACAGCTTCGCGATGCTGGACATGGCGAACGAGGTTGCGGATCAGCACCCCGACGCCGTGCTCGTATACGCCGGCCACAACGAATACTACGGGGCGTTGGGTGCCGCCTCGCGGGTGGGCATCCCGGGCGGGACTGCGGCCGTCCGGCTTTACCTTCGGCTGCTGCGACTTCGCACGGTTCGCGCGTTGAGAAACGCAATCAGCTCGGCGCGCACCCCCGAGCGCCCGGGTGCCGATTCTCTCGAAGCAGTGAGTCTGATGGAAGTGCTGGGACGCGACCGGCAGATTCCGCTGCAAAGCGCGTTGTACGAACGCGGTGCCCGTCAATTCGAGAGCAACCTCGCATCCATCGTGCGTGTCTTCAGGCGACGCGGTACACCGGTGCTGATCGCGAGCGTGGCGAGCAACCTTCGCGATCAACGTCCGTTCGCTGCTGACGCGAATTCCAGCCCGACCGGAGCGAACAGCGCCTTCCAAGCTGCGGGCGTCGCCCTCGCGCGCGGAGACACGACCAAGGCGCTGCGTCTCTTTGCGCGCGCCCGCGATCTCGACGTGATCCGGTTTCGAGCGCCGGGGGAATTCAATGACATCATTCGTCGGGTCGCCTTGCGCGCGCACGCAACGTACGTCCCGGTGGCGGAAGCCTTCGCCGCCGCGTCCCCGGCGGGGATCCCAGGTGCCAACCTCTTCCTCGAGCACGTTCATCCGACGCGCCAGGGCCAGGCGCTCATCGGCCGTGTTTTTTTCGGGACAATGCTGGCATCCGGCCTGCTTGGACGCTCCGTCGATACGACTCGTTTGCGTCCTGTCGACGAGTACGTTCGCGGAATGCAGATGACGCCGTTCGACGAGCGCATCGCGCTCCACATCACCCGCACACTGACATCACGGTGGCCATTCGTGCCCGTGCAGCAGCAAGTGGACTACCGGGGACGGTACGTTCCGACTGACTTACTCGACAGCCTCGCGTTCGCCGTCTCCCGAGGCGAGCGATGGGAAATTGCGAAGGTTCGGCTCGCGGCGGATTATGAGCGGAGGCGACAGTTTGATTCGGCCGCCGCAGAATACGCCGGACTGGTGCGCGACGCTCCTCTCGCCAGCGAGCCGTTGCTGTTCATGGCGCGCGAGCTGGATCTGGGCAGCCGTCCCGATGAAGCCGAGGCAGCCCTACGACGAGCGGTCGCGATTCGTCCCACCGCTCCAGCGCTCAACGCTCTCGGCGTGCGCGCTGCGCGGCGCCGGCAAGTCGGCGAGGCAATCGCACTGTTTCAGCGCTCGCTCGAGATCCAGCCGGCACAGCCGGATGTGTTGTATGAGCTGACGCTGGCTTATGGTATGTCGCGGGATTTGCCGAACGCGCGGGCCGCTGCCATCCGTCTTGCCCGACTCGATCCCGGCTACCCCAAATTGAATGAGCTCCTTTCGGCGCTCGGGGTGCGACCTTAGAACATCACGCGCCCCTGGTCGATTCAATGAGCGCGAGCGGCCGGGCTAGAAGATGGAGTAGATGAAGGGAGCAAGCGCCGTCCCTTGCGCCAGAAAAAGCAGGCCGCTGAGCAGAACCATGATTACCAGAATGGGCAACAGCCAGAGCTTCTTTCTCTCGCGCATGAACGCCCAAAGCTCTTTGATCACCGATAGCAGAAGCTGATCTCCTTCAGAATTGGCGCTCCATGCGCTCACGCGCGGGAAGCGGAGGCCGCCGGTGCCAGTTCGAACCCACCGGTTGCCGGCGAGTGCGGCGAAGGCGTCTCACCACGGCGATTGGCGTCACGGCCAAATAATACACGATCGCCATAACGATGGGAGTGGTGATATAACCGATGCCCTCTCCAATCTTCATCCAGACGCGCTGGACCGGTTCGAGCCTTCCAGGGACGAGAGTCGCCGCCAGCAGTGAAATAGCGGCGAGTGCCGCCGCGGTCACAGCGACTCGCTGGGCGTGTCTCCAGTATGTCAGCAGGGCGAGGAAGAGAAATCCTCCGGCCAATGTCAAAGCGAAGATCCGACCCTCGCGTACTTTTCGCCCTTCGCTCGGCGCGGGATTGCTCTGGGCGTGTGGGCGCGTCAATCGAGACTCAGCGTTTTTGTTGCGGCTGCCTCCAGAGCGGTGTCCGTCTGCGTCGCCCGTTCGACCAGGAAAGGTCCGATCACTAGCGCATCGATCGCCGTCCGCGCAAAGCAGGCGAAGGCGTCGGCCGGATTGCAGACGATCGGCTCCCCGCGAACGTTGAAGGACGTGTTGACGACCACGGGGCATCCGGTCCGGTCGGCGAAACTGGAGATCACTTTGTGGAACTCCGGATTTTGCTGTCGAGAAACGGTCTGCACGCGCGCGGAGTAGTCGAGGTGCGTGACGGCGGGGATTTCGGATCGGACCTCGTTCACGCGCGAGAGTCCCGCCGTTCCAGATGGTTCGGCGTGCCGCCGACGCGAGGCAGCTACAGGAACCACGAAGGTCATATACGGCAATTCGCCCTTCACCTCGAAGAACTCGGCTGCTCGCTCGCTCAGCACGCTCGGCGCAAATGGTCGAAAGCCCTCGCGAAACTTTATCTTCTGGTTCAGTCGAGACTGCATGCCCGGGTCTCGAGCGTCTGCCAGGATGCTGCGCGCTCCCAGCGCGCGAGGACCGAACTCCATTCGTCCCTGAAACCATCCCACCACTTTCCCGTCGGCGATCATCTCCGCGGCCCGATCCTCCGGAGTGCCGTTGGTCACTTCTTCGTAGTGGGCACCCGCGATGTCGAGAGCACGCCGAATCTTGTCAGGGGCAAACCCAGGACCCAGAAGCGCGGCCTGCATCGAGTCCATGCCGGCCTTAGGGGCCCTCGGATGCCCGAAGTACTTGTGGCATGCGACATAGGCGGCCCCGAGCGCGCCTCCGGCATCTCCAGCGGCAGGCTGTACCCAGATTTCGGCGAAGGGACCTTCGCGTGCGAGGCGTCCGTTGGCGACCGCGTTCAACGCCACTCCTCCAGCCAGGCACAGCTTGTCGATTCCCGTCCTTCGATGAGCATGGCGCGCCATGCGAAGAACGATCTCTTCGCAGACCACTTGGACGGAACAGGCGAGATCCATCTCGCGCTGTGACAGGGGCCCTTCCGGTAGTCGCGGTGGTCCATCGAATAGGCGGTCGAAGTTGCGGTTGGTCATCCGTAACCCGCCACGGTAGTCGAAGAACCGCTGATCGAGCGTGAAGGATCCATCGTTGTCCAGCTTCAACAAGTCAGAATAGATGGGTTCCACGTAGCGCGGTTGTCCGAAGGGCGCGAGTCCCATCAGCTTGTATTCGCCGCTGTTCACTCTGAAGCCGGCGTGGTACGTAAATGCGGAATAGAGGAGTCCGAGCGAATCGGGAAAGCGCATTTCCTCCAACAGCTCCAGCTCGGCGCCTCGCCCCACACCAATGGTGGCGGTCGCCCATTCACCGACTCCATCGATTGTGAGTATCGCCGCCTCGTCGAACGGTGACGGGTAGTACGCGCTCGCGGCGTGTGACTCGTGGTGTTCGGTGTACAGCAGCTTACCCTTGTATCCTTCCAGCCCGAAGCGGATGGCGCGCTCGACGTGAAGGCGCTC
>DASWBC010000597.1:0-1763 GCA_036390815.1 Gemmatimonadaceae bacterium | reverse complement strand
GATGGCGCGCGCGCGGCTGCCCGGTACGAATGATGCCAAACCACGGCGTTGCTCCGACCCCACAACCCTTCATGATGCTTGAAATACTGTTCTGGACTCTCGTGGCGCCTGTCGTCTGGTGCTACGTCGGTTACCCTCTGTTGATCGTCGTGCTCGCCCGAGTGCGTCCGCACCCCACCGCCGCGCAGCACTCACCGTCGCTGCCGAGCGTCACGGTCGTGGTTGCAGTGCGAAATGAGCGGACGTACGTCGCGCGGCGCGTCGAGAACATACTGCGGCAGCATTATCCACCCGATCGCCTCGACACGATCATAGTCTGCAATGGCTCTGCCGACGGGAGCGAAGAGATCGCGCGCGAGATTGCCGCGGCTGATCGTCGCGTGCGCGTGCTGGTGAGTCCGGCCGAGCAGGGAAAGGCAGGTGCGCTCAACATGGCCGTCGCGTCGGCGCACGGCGATGTGATTGTTTTTGCCGACGCGCGCCAGACTTTCGCGCCAGACGCCGTCGCGAAGCTGGTGCAGCCGTTCGAGGATCCCGCCGTGGGCGCGGTGACGGGCCGTCTCGTCGTCAATCGTGGCGAGCTCGCGTCGGTCGAAGGCGTGCGGCTCTACTGGGGCTTGGAAACGCGACTGCGTCAGGCCGAGAGTCGTACCGGATCGGTTGTCGGCGCCACCGGTGCAATCTATGGAATTCGCCGGCCGCTCTTTCCCGGAATTCCTGCCAACCTGATTCTCGATGATGTCTTCGTTCCCCTTCGCATCGCGATGACCGGCTGGCGCGTCGTGATGGCGACGGGTGCTGTTGCCTACGACGCTCCCGCTGGCGACCAGCTACTCGAGTACGCGAGAAAGCACCGGACGATGGTCGGCAACCTCCAGCTCGTGCGGGCACTGCCGGTGCTGCTTTCGCCGCACCGGAACCCGCTTTTCGTCAGGTTCGTTTCGCACAAGTTGCTGCGCCTGCTCGCGCCATTCTGCTTCGTGGCGATACTCATCGTGAGTGCCGCGCTGCCGGGTCGGGCGTATCGCTTCCTCTTCGCGGCGCAGCTCGCGCTCTACGCTGCTGGCACGGCGGGCTTGCGGTTCAGGGTGCGCGCGTTCTCACTTCCCTCGGCATTTGTTCTCGTCCATGCGGCAGTCTTTGCGGCCGTGTGGCGGTGGAGAGACGACGCATCCCAGGTCTGGGCGCCAGCGTCTCCTTACCCGCGCTCCAACGCGGTAGCGATCGACGGCGGAATGCTTCCGCCCGCTGCAGAAACGCTCATTCCCACTCCGGCTCTTTCCCGGTAACTCGTCATCGGAGCACCCTTCGTGTCTGAATTTGCTGCCGCCCCTCTCATTCCCACGATCGACACCGAAATAGCTGTCGAGAAACCGCTCGGTGGCACCGTTCTGCGGGGGCTCGTGTGGCTCGGAGGCGCACGGTGGGCCGCCCAGCTGTTTGCGTGGGCGTCGACACTCATCATCGCGAGGCTTCTGTCGCCGGAGGATTACGGCCTGGTCGCAATGGCGACGGTGCTCACCGGCTTTCTCGAAGCGATTACCGAGATGGGGCTCGGCGCCGCGCTGGTGCAGAGCAGGGACGTCAGCCAGCGGAACGTCGAGGCAACGATGGGAGCGACGTGTCTCCTCGGCCTCGGCGCGGCGAGCCTCGTCGCGCTGAGCGCGCCCGTATGGGCGCACATTCAGGGCGATTTGCGAATTGTGCCCATCGTCCGAGCCCTCTCGCTCAGCGTATTCCTCACCGCCGCGTCGAACGTGCCG
>DASWBC010000596.1:0-2892 GCA_036390815.1 Gemmatimonadaceae bacterium | reverse complement strand
CAGAACGCAGAGATGGGATTGATGCCCGTCGTGGCCGAGGAGGCGTCCGTGTACGGCTACAGCGCCGAGAACCGGCACATGGCGCGCGCGTTTCTGAGCGGCGAGAAGCCAATGCTCACTTTCGAGGATGGCTTCGAGGTCGTGAAGATCCTCATGGCGGCCTATATGAGCGCCGAAAAGGGCCAGACACTCGACTTCCCACCGTCGGGCCTGGAATCGTTCGTTCCGGCGGTCGCCAAAGGAGCCTGGAAGGGACGGGCCTAGCTTACGGATGAGCTTGACCCTATGTTTCGCGGGGTAAAGGCGGTGGCATGCGCAATGCTACAGCTGAGGTTGGACACCGCCTTCGGGAAAAGATATGAAACTCGCTCATCTGACACTGACCCTCGCACTCGCCACCGTCGCCTCCGCCTGCACGGCGGAACGCGCACTCTCACCGCAGACCGCCGGATATTCCGTTGCCAGCGCTGTGGCGCCCGGGATGACGCAGGTCCCGCTGCTCTTCGTCGTCGATGGTGTGCGGCTCCAGCGAGATCAGGTGCCGTCGCTGACGGCCGACCAGATCTCGGCGGTTCGCGTGATCAAGGGACACGCGGCGCTCAAGGAATACGGTCCTGATGCTTCGTACGGGGTGGTCGTGATCACGACCAAGGCTGCGGCCGCTCCTCGTTCCTGAGACAGGCGTAGCTGACCCGGGTCGCGAAAAGAATCCCGAAAAAAAGGGCATCCATCGGATGCCCTTCTGTGTTTCTGGAGTCTGAGCGATCACCTTCCGTGCGATAGCGATCAGCTTCCGTGCGATTTTCGTCCGCCCTTTCGCATCGGGGCGTGATTCTCCTGCTTGCCGTAGCCGCCGCCCCCTGGTTTTTCCCCGCCACTGTGCACTGCATTGACCGTAGCCCAGGCCCGGCGTTCCGCCTCATCCTTGGGAGTGCCGCGCTTCTCGTAACCCTCCTCTATGTGCTCGGCCTGCCGCTTCTCTTTATCCGTGTATTTCGATTTGTCGCCGCGTGGCATCTTTCCTCCTGAGTGATTCCTTTCGGGTATTGCAGATGGTGTACCGGCGCCACGTGAATTAGCGGCTGGCAAGGCTGTGCTCGCGGTGGCATGTTCTTGTTCTGATGAGTTCACCATTCGAGCGCCCAGGGCCCGCGCGTCTGCCTCCATTGCCACGATCACTCCGCAGGATCGTGTTGTGGATCGTCGCCGGTGTCTTCGTCGCGCTGATCGTCGTTCCGTGGCTGGCCAGCTTTTTCACCGACTGGCTCTGGTTCAAGGAGATCGGTTTTCAGACGGTCTTCGCCACTTCGCTCATCTGGCGGATCGGCCTGTTCATTGTGGGCGGCGCGTTCACGTTCGCCTATTTCTACGGCAACGTGCGGATGGCGCGCGGGGCGGGGACAGCGTTTCCCGTCTTGTTCGTGAACCGCGGCGACGGCGTAACGGTCGATATCTCGCGGATGTTCACCAAGCTCTTTCTGCCGGCTGCTGTATTTCTCTCATTTCTGACCGCGATCTCGCTCTCTGCCTGGTGGCTGACGCTCCTCAAGGGAATGAACGGGGTGGCGCTCGGAGCGCGGGACACTCTCTTCAACCGCGACATCTCGTTCTACCTCTTCAGACTTCCGCTAATCTCGGGAGTGCTGAGTACGCTGATAACACTTACAATGCTCTCGCTCGTCGCGACGGGGGCGATGTACTGGCTGCGCAACGACATCACGCTGCCCCCGCGTCGCGCGTCCGCAAAGCCGAGGGCGGCGCGGCATCTGGGCGGACTTCTGGCGCTGCTGTTCGTGATGGTGGCGATACGCCTCTGGATCGTCGACACATCCAATCTTCTTTTCTCGACCACCGGTCCACTCCTGGGTGCGAGCTACACCGACGTTCACATCGCGCTGCCCGGACTCTACATCTCGGCGATTGCTGCGCTCGTTGCCGCCGTGTGGGTCGTGTTCGGAATCGCGCGCGACAAACTCGTTTGGTCAGCCGTCTCGGGGATCGTTTTCTACGTGGTGGTGAGCGTGCTGGCTCGCGGCATCGTCCCTGCCGCGTTCCAGAAACTCGTCGTCTCGGCCAATGAGCTCACGCGCGAGACTCCCTACATCAGGCAACACATTGACGCCACGCGCACCGCGTGGGGCCTGAACAAAGTCGAGGGTAGGGACCTGTCGGGCGAAGTGCAGCTGACGAACGCGAATATAAAGGCGAACGCGGCCACCGTGGACAACGTGCGGCTCTGGGAGCGCGACCTGCTGATGCAGACGTTCAAGCAGCTCCAGGAGATTCGTACCTACTACGACTTCGTGTCCTCGGACGACGACCGTTACATGATCGATGGCAAGTACCGGCAGGTTCACATCGCGGCGCGCGAGCTGAATTCCGAGTCGCTTCCAACCCGCACATTCATCAATTCAAGGCTGACTTTCACGCACGGCATGGGCGTGACGATGGCACCGGTCAATCAGGTTACCAGCGAGGGGTTGCCCGTTCTCTTCATCAAGGACGTGCCTCCTGTCTCGACGGTCTCGATCAAGCTCACCCGGCCGCAGATCTACTATGGGGAGTTGACCAACGAGTACGTTTTTGTCGGCACGGGGCAGCCGGAGTTCGACTATCCGGCAGGGGACCAGAATATCTATTCCAAGTACACCGGCCGTGGCGGAGTACCGATCGGGTCCTTCCTCAGGAAGGTGTTGTACGCGTTCCAGTTCGGGTCCCTCAAGATTGTTCTCTCCGACGATATCAAGGCCGGCGCGAGAGTGCTCTATCGGCGAAATGTGATGGAGCGGGCCACGACGGCGATGCCGTTTCTCGACTTCGACAATGATCCGTACCTCATGATCACCGACGCCGGCCAATTGAAGTGGATCCTCGACGCCTATACGGAGAGCG
>DASWBC010000595.1:0-4825 GCA_036390815.1 Gemmatimonadaceae bacterium | reverse complement strand
TTATTACTGACCCTTTTTTTCTCCTAATCCCTACAGACGGAACTGTAGGCGGGGCGCAGATTCTAGCTCACTTGGCAGCTCCGGACGTTAAGGACTGCCCAGTGAGACAAGTGCTGGAAAGTCAGCAACCCTTTCTTGTCCGTCATGGACAAAGACAAGGTTAAGCCCATGAAGCCACAGCTCGTCGAGATGAATGTCGTCCGCGGACCCGGTCGACCGGGTCATGTCGAAATGCGCGACGACGATCCGCACATCGTCACCACGCAGGCGTTCGACTGGCCCGGCCTGCGGCTGGAGGCTGGTCGCAACAACATCGCGCATGTCGACGACATCACCGGCATTCATCACTACATCTCAATGAATCTCGACGACCGGCCGCTCACGCTCGAGGTCAAGGGTCAACATGGCTTTCGGCGCGTCGTCCTCCGACGTGGCAGCGCCTGGGTCTGCCCCGCCGGCGATCAAGTATCCGTCCGTCTCAACAGCGACTTCAACTACGTGCGGATGTCGATCGATCCTGTCTACTTCGATCGCCTCGTCGCCGCCGAGTCCGATGATTCCTCCGTCGAGCTGGTGCGCACCTACGGAATTGCGAAATCGCAGATCGGACACATCCTCGGCGCGCTCGTCGCCGAGTCGGACGCCGGAAATCCGGGCGGACTGGCATTCGTCGAGGCGCTCGCCGCTGGTCTGAGCAATCAGGTCGCGCTGCACGCCGGGGCTAAAGCTCCTCCAGTCGCACGCCTGCGTGGTGGACTGTCCGCGGCAGCGAAGCGCCGCACGCTCGAGTTGATGGAGGCGCAGCTGAGTGCCAACCTGACGGTTGAAGCTCTCGCCTCTGAAGTCGGACTCTCTCCCGCGCACTTCGCCCGTGCCTTCAAGGAGACAATGGGTCTCGCGCCGCACCGCTATCTGCTGACGCTTCGGCTCGAGCATGCGCGGCGACTTCTCGACACCACTGACGCGGTGTTGGCAGACGTCGCGCAACGCACTGGCTTCGCCGATCAGGCGCACTTTACCCGGCTGTTCAAGCGCGAGTACGGCGTGACGCCAGGAGTCGTCCTGAGAAACCGACGCCCGCCCGAGTCCCGAAATAGCACAATCCTTCAAAACATGGTCCCGCGTTTGTTCAAGACACCGGGATGACGTAACCAACATTTTGCGACGTCAAATGCGCCCAATTCATTTCCTTACACTCGCACTCCCAGCGCTCTCCGCTTCCCTCGCCTGCTCGGGCTACAGCACCGGTCCTGCTGCTCGGGTAGCGACCGCCATCAGTGTCACATTGTCGGCTACAGAGTTGGAAACGGGTCAGTCCGGTACCGCAACGGCGGTGGTGGTCGATCAGTACGGCGCGCCTCTCGATGCAGGTCCTGTGATCTGGTCGTCAAACTTTCCGGCAGTAGCCGTCGTCCAGCCAGCGACGGGACAGATCTTAGCGGTCGCCTCAGGCAACGCGCAGATAATTGCGAAGTTCGCGGGGAAAGAGGGTCACCAGGCGGTGACGGTTTCTCCGCCACCGATTCTGGTCAATGAGGTCAACACGAACGGAGATTCGCCGGGAGGGTGGGTGGAGCTGTTCAATCCATTGCCGGAGGCTGTCGACATGACGGGCTGGACCATCACCAGCAACGACCTCGATCACAGCGTGTCGTTCGCTCCGGGTACGATCATTCCCTCCGGCGGCCACTTCGTCGTCGAAGAAAGCAGCTTCCCGTCCGGGCTCAACAGGACCGACGGGGTTCATCTCTTCAGTCGCTTCGCCGTCGAGTCGGACGGAACCTCGTGGTCTGGCGGTCCACTGACAACACTCGGACGCTGCCCCGACGGACAAGGCGCGTTCCACGTCACGCTCGCGCCGAGCAAGGGAGCAACGAACATATGCCCCTAGAATTCTCGCGGTACAACAATGAGCCTCTGTCCATGACGCCAACACAACAGCGTAGCTATATGCGTTTCACGCGTTCCGCGTCGACCGTCATTCGACCGGTTTCCGCGCTCGAGCTCGTGGCTCTGCTTCCGGAGCTCGCCGAACTTTTCAGGGAGACCGTGAACGGCGGCTCACCACTCGGATTTCTTGCGCCGATCACGCACGCCGCAGCGCGGGACTACTGGATCTCGCTGATTCGTGAGCTGGAGGCCGGGTCGCGGATACTGTTGATCGCGTCCGGCGACGGTATCGTGGTTGGCTCCGGCCAGCTGGAGCTTTCTCAACGTCCCAACTCGCCCCATCGGGCGGAGCTGCAGAAGTTGTTCGTGGAGAGAGCGTCGCGGGGACAGGGCATCGGCAGAGAGCTCGTGCGCGCCCTTCACGATGCCGCTCGCAAAAAGGGCCGGACTCTGATCCGCCTCAGCACTCGGCACGGAGAGCCCGCCGAGAAGTTTTACAAATCTCTCGGGTACAGAGAGGTGGGAGTGATTCCAGGTTGGACGATCGGTCGGACGGGTGAGCGGTACGATCACGTCGAGTTATATCAGGATCTTGCGCGCGACGCCGGCGATCTGGTTTAGGCTAACTACAACTTATGACTACCGGCTGGGGGCTGCGGGCGAGTCGGCTGTGGGCTGCGGGCGGAGCTGCGGGCTGAAGTTGGAATACCAGGATGAGTGCTACTGGTCGAGCTTGTAGGACGGGTGGGCCACCAGTAGCCAGCCCCGTACCCCAAAAGGGTACGGGGTTTTTTTGCGATCGGAATTAGGCCAACTGCACCTGAAGACTACCGGCCGGGGGCCTTCGGCCGGACCGGCCGGTGGCTGGGGCCTCAACCCCAATGTAGGACCGCAGCCGACAGGAGCTTGGTGAAAGACTGATCGCATAAGTGCCACGCGGCTGACTGCGGGGAATAATCCGCAGTGGTATCGTGTCTTGTTAATTGGAATTCCGGCCACAAACTCAACACTGGCGGTTACAACTATGCGAATCCTACTCTCCCTGACAGCTGCGCTTGCCCTGATGGGATGCGGCGGTGCGTCCTATTCCAAGGTCACCGGTCCGCCTCAGCGTGTCAGCACCACGAGCGTTGCTCTCAGGAACATCGCGTTCAGTCCGAGCGCAATTCAGGTAGCTCCCGGGGCAACGGTACAGTTCACGAACAATGACGGAATAGCGCACAACGTCACGTTCTCGGACGGGTCAATAACTGGAGCTACGGACTTTTCCACCGGCAGCCGCTCGGTAGTGCTGCCAGTTGCGCCGGGGACGTACGCGTTCCATTGCACGATCCACCCCGGGATGACCGGATCAGTTCTCGTTCAATAGAGCCGGGCTGAGCTAGAACCGGGCTGAGCTCGAGATATCATCGAGACGGCCCGGGCCACCGGCCGGCCCGCCCACAGCCGCTGGCCGGTGGTCTTCAGTTACTTTTTTTTCTCCGACGCGACCCATGCGCGGATTCGGGTGTCGAGCACATCGAGCGGAAGCGCTCCCTGGCTCAGGATCTGATCGTGGAAGGCGCGGACATCAAACCGCGATCCAAGTTCTTGCTCTGCGTATCTCCGGAGTGACTTGATCTCCAGCTCGCCGCTCTTATACGCGAGCGCCTGGCCCGGCCAAACGATATAGCGGTCGACTTCAGTGGTGATGTCGTTCTCGGTCTTGGCGCTATTCGCCTTGAAGTAATCGATCGCCTGCTGGCGCGACCAGCCGAAGGCATGGATTCCGGTGTCGATCACGAGGCGGATCGCTCGCCATATCTCGTAAGTGAGCTGTCCAAACTTCGAGTACTGATCCTTGTACAGCCCCAGCTCGGGACCGAGACTCTCCGAGTAGAGGCCCCAACCCTCTACGAACGCAGTGTAGCCACCGTAGCGCCGGAATTCGGGAATGCCTTCGAGTTCCTGTGAAATCGCGATCTGAAGATGATGACCCGGTACGGATTCGTGCGCGGTAAGAACTTCCATCTCCCAGATCGGTCGGGTGTCGAGCTTGTAGGTGTTGACGAAGAACTGGCCCGCGCGATGCGCCTCGGGTGAGCCGCCCTGGTAGTAAGCCGTCGTCTGCGATGGCGCCGCGTAGGACGGAATCGTCGAGACACCGTAGGTGAGGCGCGGCAGCCTTCCAAAGAGTTTGGGCAGCTCCGGATCGATCCGCTTCGTGATGTCGCGATAGGCCCGGACGAGCGTGGCGGAATCGGTATAGAAAAACTTCGGATCGGTCCGCAACATGGTGGTGAACGCGGCGAAATCACCGGTGAACCCGGTCGAGCGAATAAGACTATCCATCTGCGTGCGAATCCGCTTCACCTCCGCCAGCCCCAGATCGTGGATCTCCTGCGGAGTACGTGTAGTCGTCGTTTGAACTTTGACATTGTACGTGTACCACGCAGCCCCATCGGGGAGCGCGTTCATTCCGATACTCTCTCGTGAGCGCGGGAGATAAGTATTGGTGAGATACTTCTGCAGCCGCTGAAATGCCGGACGGTCCTGCTCGTTGTACGCGCGAACCGCGTCGGCGCGAAGGCGCGCTCTGTCGCTCTCGGCGATTCCGACTGGGAATCGCGTGAAGGGAGTGAGCAGCGCACTCTTCAGCGGATCTTCCGGAATCAGATTCGCCACCTGTCCGGGAACATCGCGCAGCGTGACTCGCGGCGGTGTTATCCCGCGCTTCACCCCGCTGTCGAGCAGCGCAATCGTCTGGTCGACAACGGCCGGTAGCGCGCGCAGCCGGGCGATTATGTCGGCGTAATCCTTGACTGTCTCCGCCGGCATCGCGTCGATAGTCGAGGCGGAGTATTGCGGCCCGTTCCTTTGATCGACCTGAAGGAGATCTCCCGGGAATCGCATTCCTTCTATCGTTTCCTCGACGCCCCTCTTGAAAATATCGTAG
>DASWBC010000594.1:0-14292 GCA_036390815.1 Gemmatimonadaceae bacterium | reverse complement strand
CGGGCGGCCTGCGGCTGGGTCTCCGTACGCGGCGTCTGGTGGTAGTTGCCTTTTTGGTCTGTGCCTCGAGAATGGCTGGAGTGGCCGCGCAGGCTGTGAGCGCCACCAGAATTGCGATTCGAACTTTACGAGAGAACATCGTCAGCGGTTGGCGTTTGGAAAATCAATTGCGGAAGCAATGGGGAACGGACGGCCATCGAATGGCGAGAACGGTGCCAGAGTCGCGATGCGCGCGCTCTCTTCTGACGCGCAGTGGCGTCGCTTGGAATATACCCGGCGGTTGCGTATTTTCCCCGAACGAAACTTGCACCCAACCGCAGCAGAGGATACCGATGGCTGAGCGGCCGCACAATTTTCTGCGCGAAGGCGTGATCACCGGTTTCATCGGCGCGACGGCGATCGCAATCTGGTTCCTCGTCGTCGACACCATTGGTGGACGTCCCTTCTACACTCCGATATTCCTCGGCAAGGGCGTCGTCAGCGTGCTGGGAAAGAACATGATGGGCGACACCGCGTTCACGCAGGTCCTGGGCTACACGATTTTTCACTACGTCGCTTTTTTCGTTGTGGGAATTCTCCTGACGGTGATCGTGCACCAAGCCGAGCGCACGCCGGGAATTCTGGCCGGATTGGTCGTGGCGGTAGTGATCATGTCGCTCGGGTTCTACATGATCGCGGCGGCCTTCGCGCAATCGGCGCTCGGACAGATCGCCTGGGTTCAGGTTTTTGTGGCCAATCTCGTGGCGACGACGCTGATGCTCGGTTATCTGTGGCGGAAGCACCCGAAGCTGGAGCGACAGCTGAAGCAGGCGCTCGAGGGAACCGACGACGATTAGGCGGTCGACGGCTTCCAGTCTACCTGAGCGCCCGCGGTCGAGTCTTCGCCGCGGGCGTTCCATTTGAAGAACACCACCGTCATGATGATGATGAAGATGATCCCGCCCGGGATCCACATGATGAGTGCGCCAAGTAGCTGATCCTCGAGCGGAGAAAGTGGCAGCACGCGCGGTGCGGCGCTGTATGCGGGGTAAAGCACGTGGTCAGCCATCGCGATGTACACAGCGACGATCGACATCGGGATGCTCATCAGGAAGGCATAGAGCATCTGCCCCGGATACGCGAGCCGCGGGAATTCCGGAAGCTGGCTCATGAGCGGCCACCACATCAGCACCGCGGCAGCCATGAACATCAAATGCTCGACGATGTGCAGATTGTGATTCGCCATCGCCGCATTGTAGAACTGCGGCAGGTGCCACACCGCGATCATCAGGTTGAAGACGACGAAGCAGATTGGCGCCCGCGTGAAAAATCGCGCGATCGGTGCAATCCGAGGCCGTGACAATACCGGGCGCAACATCCAACCGGGCACTCCGGCCAGCAGCAGCGGCGGCACGGCCAGCGTTATCAGAAGATGCTGCACCATGTGCGCACTGAAGAGATAGTCATCGCTCAGATCGTGAATCGGACCGTTGAGCGAGGCGAACAACAGGAGCAGGCCGGAGAAGTAGTAGATCTTCCGGGAGCGGGTAGGTTGCTGCCGGAGACGGCTGGACGCCCAGATGTAGAGCGCGCCGAGCGCTGCGATGCCAATGACAGTACTCGGGTGAATGGACCATCGCCACCAGCTGAGATTGACGATGGGATGCAGCAGCGCCAGAAACAACATGCTACATGATCTTGATGAAGAGATGTCCGAAGAGGAACAGCAGCGCGAGGAGCGTGAGCGAGGCGATCAGCAGTGGTCCGGTGAAGAGCACCCGGAAAAGCCTGTGATCGTACTTGAGGTGCATGTAGAACATTACGACGATGGTGAATTTCAGCGCGGACAGAAACAGGAGCGTCGGGATGAATCCGCGGCCTGCGACGAATGAGGGTATGTAGTACGCCCAAACTTCGCCGACAGTGATCAGCGTGAGAATGAGGGCAACCTTCCAGTAGGTCGACCAGGTTGGATGGGCGTGCTCTTCTTCCCCGTGCGGCGCGTGTGCGTGCGCTTCGGCCGAATCCGGGAGATTGGTCATGCTGGCGTGAGAGTCCATCATTCCTGCCGGTTACTTGATGAGATAAACGAGAGTGAAAATCACGATCCAGATCACGTCGACGAAGTGCCAGTAAAGGGCGGCAATGTCGACGAGCAGTGAATCGCGCGAGCCCAGCCCGCGCCGGTAATCGATTGCGAGCAGCGTTACCAGCCAAATCACACCCGCGGTCACGTGCGCGCCGTGGAAGCCGGTGAGCGTGAAGAACGAAGAGCCGAACAGGTTCGTCCGAATCGACAGCCCTTCATGGACGAAGGACGTGAACTCGAACGCCTGGAATCCGAGAAAAGTCGTGCCCGCGATCGCCGTCATCCAGAGCCACAGCTTGGAATTGCCGAGAATCCGCTCACCCCGAGTGTGTTTCGGTTTTTCCTTGTTCTGCACCGCGGCCAGAGCGAGCACCATGAACAGCGACGACATGAGGAGCACGAATGTCGAAGCCGAGGTCACCGGAATGTTGAGAATCGGCTTGAAGACGTGTCCGGTAGCGGGATCCGTCCACGTCTCGTGCGGGAACGGGCCGACGATGCTCCGCCCCTTGTAGATCAGATATGTCGATATCAACGAGACGAAGAGCATGCATTCGGAGCCGATGAAGGCCCAGATGGCGACCTTGCGGCTGTCGAGACCCAGCGTTGTGTAGTGGTGTGAGGTGGGTGCGCTCGTGTGCGCTACGGATGCGGACATTGTCTAGTGGTGCTCCGGCTCGAGCGGGCTCAGGAGCCAGCTGTAGAGCGAAAAGATCATTAGTGCGGCGCCGACACCGATGAGCGCGCGCGAGGAAATGAGTCCGCAGAACATGACGATCAGGCCGAGTGCCACGAGCAGCGGCTTGATGGTGTTGTATGGCATCACGATTCCGAGATCCGCGGGGGTCTTGCCTTCCTGCGAGTTGAAGCGCGCGTCCGCGGCATCGACTTCCTTTCCTTCCCAGAGCGGGTATCTGCTCGTGACGGTGGGAATCCTCGCGAAGTTGTATTCTGGCGGAGGGCTTGGGATCGTCCACTCCAGTGTTCCGGCACCCCATGGATTGGATCCGGCGATTTCTCCGCGCTTCCTGCTCACGAAGAAGTTGTAGATGAAGATCAGCATCGCGACCGGGAAGATCATCGCGCCGGCCGTGGACATTGCGTTGAAGAGATCCCAGCCCTGACCCGCGTCGTACGTGTAGATACGCCGCGGCATGCCGAGCATTCCCGAGAAGTGCATCGGGAAAAAGGTGAGGTTCATCGCGATGAAGGTCAGCCAGAAGTGGATCTTGCCCAGCTTCTCGTCCATCAGTCGCCCGGTGATCTTCGGGAAATAATGGTAGATGCCCGCGAAGATTCCCATGATCGAACCGCCGAACAGCACATAGTGGAAATGCGCCACGATGAAGTACGTGTCGGTTTGCTGGAGATCGGCGGGCGGGGAGGCGTGCATGATTCCCGAGATCCCGCCAATGGTGAACAGGGCGACGAGGCCGATTCCAAAAAGCATCGCGGTCGTGTAACGGATCGCCCCCTGTGCCATGGTCGCGATCCAGTTGAAGATCTTCACGCCGGTCGGGATCGCGATGAGCATCGTCGTCAGGCCGAAGAACGTATCGGCGATCGGGCCCATTCCCACCGCGAACATGTGATGCGCCCAGACGCCAAACCCGAGCACGGCGATGAGAATGCCTGAGTACACCATCACCGGGTAACCGAACAGCGGCTTCTTCGAGTATGTCGGCAGCACCTCGGAGACGAGCCCGAATGCCGGGAGCACAAGGATGTAGACCTCCGGATGCCCGAAGATCCAGAACAGATGCTGCCAGAGCAGCGGATCAGCGCCCGCGCTCACGGTGTTGTAGAAGTTCGTGCCGAAGAAGCGGTCGAACAGCAGGAACACCAGCGCGATCGTGATGACGGGGAACGCCAGCACCAGCAGCACCTGAACGATGAAAGCCATCCAGGTGAACATCGGCATCCGCATGAGCGTCATGCCGGGCGCGCGGAGATTGATGACAGTCGTCAGAAAGTTGAACGCCGCCGCCAGCGACGAGATGCCGAGTATCTGAAGGCCGATTACCCAGAAGTCGATGTTGATTCCGGGCGAGTAGGCTCTGGTCGTGAGCGGCGCGTAGCCGAACCAGCCGCCGTTCGGCGCCACCGCAAAGAAAATGGGAATCGTGATGAAGATTCCGCCGAACAGATAGACCCAGTAGCTGAATGCGTTGAGTCGCGGGAAGGCGACGTCGCGGGCACCGATCTGCAGTGGAATCAGGAAATTGAAGAACGCTGCCGAGAGCGGCATGATCGCGAGGAAGATCATCGTCGTCCCGTGCATAGTGAAGAGCTGGTTGTAGAACTCGGCCGACACGAGGTGCTGGTTCGGGGCACCGAGCTGCGCGCGGATGATGATCGCCTCGACTCCGCCGAACATGAAGAAGAAGAGCGCGGTGTAGAGGTACAGAATGCCGATGCGCTTGTGGTCTACGGTGCTGAGCCAGCTCCAGAGGCCAGAATGTTCGCCCGAGTATTCGCCACCGTAGGCCGGTGCTGATATAGCGGTGCTTGCCAAGTCTTTTCTCCGGTTACTTCAGTGCTGTTAGGTAAGCGACGATGTCGGCGATCTGCTGATCGCTGAGGCCGCCGGTTGCTGACGTGACTTTCGCCTTGAGTACAGGATCGTATTCGTCGAGTCCGAGCGTGGGCATCAGCACTTCGGGCTTCATCTTGCGGGCATTCTTGATCCAGAGCGCCAGGTATGCGGCGGCGTTTGGGAAGCGACCGGCGGCGATTGTGCTGCGCGACCCGACGTGCGTGAGATTGGGTCCCAACACCCCCATCGCGGCAGGGTTTCCCGCAATCGAATGACATCCGATGCAGGCAGCGCCTGAGAAAACCTGCTTGCCACGCGCGGCATTTCCGGTAAGTCCCGCCGTGAATTTGAGATCGGGCGGGATCGGCGAATGCGGTACCGCGTATTCAGGTATCTTTTCGTGCGGGAAGATGTAGCCGGGTTGCGCCACGCGGGCGGACGCCGCAGCCACGGACGGAAACTGAGAAGCTCCAAGCCGTGCCCCCGGATTTGCCTCGGCGTTCTGGGGACGTGGAATCGCCGGCTGCGCCCCGCCGACCGCACCCGTTCCGGAGCTTCGCTGCGCAATTCCGCGTGCCGCGCCCTGCGCTGCCTGGCTTGGCGCGTTGGGCCCGGCGGGAGTCGTAACTCCTGGCGCCTCAAGCGGCGGCGGAATCGGTCCACCTGCTGGTGCGGTTGGTGCGACCGCGCCAAATCTCGCAGGCAGCTTTTGTCCCGCCACCCACGATTCGAATTGTTGCGGTGTCACCGTGAAAACCCTGAAGCGCATATTGGCGTGCGACGAGCCGCAATACTCCACACAGAACCCGTTCCAAACGTTGGCGGCGATGGCAGTGTCCGGTGTGTACCAGATGTAATTCGTGCGATTCGTCACCACGTCCCTCTTTCCACCGAGCTCCGGTGCCCAGAACGAGTGAATCACATCCGCCGAGCGAAGCCTGAAATTCACCGTGCGTCCGACGGGGAGGTAGATCTCGTTTGCGGTCGTCACGCCGTAACCCGGATAGCGAAACTCCCACCACCACTGGTGTCCCGTCACATCGATCTCGAGCGAGCCGGGCGCGGCCTGCGCCTGGGTGATGAAGATCGTCCTGACCGTTGGAACTGCGATGAACACCAGGATCACGGCCGGGATCAGCGTCCAAGCGATCTCGAGCCTGGTGCTGCCATGGGTCTGCGGAGGCGTCCCCTGGTTCTCTCTGCGCCGGTACCTGAACACGACGAAGACGAGGACTCCCTCGACCAGGATGAAGACGATGGTACCGAGAAGCAGCAGCCTGTCCCAGAGGAAATCGATCTCGCGTCCGAGATCAGAATGCGGGGTGAGCGTGCTGTTGGGATGCGCTTCGTTGCAGGAAACAGCCGCCACGGCAAGTGCGGCGACAAACGCGTAGGATGCAAGCCGCCGGAGGCGGGCATAACCATTCATGCGAAGGAAATCCTGTTCTCGTCGAGTGAAGAGCGTCTCACCTTCGCTGGGTGAAACACTTACGGATTTTTTCTGGCTGAAGCACGTAGAAACTAACCTTCAAGTGTCCGTTGCGGGAGTTGCCCTTGGCGCCGTCATCGCCTCGGGGTTGAGCAAACTGTCGAGCTGGTAGCGCGTCATCAGCCCACGCTCGCAAACGAGATCGTAAACCCCCCTCCCCGTTTCGAGCGCTTCCTTCGCGATCTCGGTAGTCGTCTCGTACCCTAGCACTGGAACGAGTGCGGTGATCACGCCGACCGACTGTTCGACGAAGCTACGCATACGCGAAGCGTTCGCGGTGATTCCCTCCACGCAGCGGTTCTGGAGAATCTTGCACGCGCGCTCGAGGTGGGTCATTCCACTGAGCAGCCTGAACGCGATGATCGGCTCGAACACGTTGAGCTGGAGCTGCCCGGCCTCGGCCGCCATCGTTACCGTCACATCGCCGCCGATAATGTCGAAGCACACCTGATTCACCATCTCGGGAATCACCGGATTCACCTTTCCGGGCATGATCGACGAGCCCGGCTGCATCGGCGGAAGATTGATCTCACCCAGTCCCGCGCGAGGACCCGAGCTTAGCAATCGTAGATCATTGCAGATCTTCGAGAGCTTCACGGCGCAGCGTTTGAGAACACCCGAGAGCTGAACGAACGCGCCGGTGTCCGCAGTGGCCTCGACGAGATCGGGCGCAGTGATGAGCGGAAGTCCGGTAATGTGCTCGAGGTGCCGGCGCACGCTCTCCGCGTACTCGGGGGGCGCGTTGATGCCCGTGCCAATCGCGGTCGCGCCCATGTTGATCTCGCGAATGAGCGCCTGCGCTTCGCCGAGCCTGTCGACATCCTCGAGCATCGTGTGCGCGAAGGCGTCGAACTCCTGGCCGAGCGTCATCGGGACGGCATCCTGAAGCTGGGTGCGTCCCATTTTGATTAAGGACCTGAACTCCTCGCCCTTGTGCAGAAACGCCGCCGCGAGGGCGATCATCGCCAATTGCAGATCGGAGATGCTGGCGTGAAGTGCGAGCTTCACGGCCGTCGGATAAACGTCGTTCGTCGACTGGCTGAGATTGAGATGATTGTTTGGGTGGACGATGTCGTACTGCCCGCGCTCCTTGCCGAGGATCTCGAGCGCGCGGTTGGCCATCACTTCGTTGGCGTTCATGTTGGACGATGTTCCGGCGCCACCCTGGATCATGTCGACCCGGAAATGCTCGTGGTGCAGCCCTTCCCTGATCTCAGCGGCCGCCATTGAAATGGCATCGACGATCCGGGGATCGAGGAGCTTCATCTCGAGGTTGGAGCGCGCAGCTGCCTCTTTCACTGTCGCCAGCGCGGCAACGAGGGTGGGAAACTCACAAAGCTCGATGCCACTGATGCAGAAATTCTCGATGGCGCGAAGTGTCTGAATCCCGTACAGTGCCGAAGCTGGAACATCGCGCTCGCCAAGCAGATCGTGTTCCCGGCGAGTGGGTCCGGAGAGATCGACACGCGGCGAATCGGCCGCTTCGAGGCGGAGCCTTCTCAGCTTCGATGGAAGTGGAGACTTCATGCGTAGCGGGAAAGTATACTGGCCGAATAGCTTATTGAAGTCACGCGCCCGCCCCGCGAGGGGGCCATCGCAACGTTCTCCGTCCACCCGGAATATGGGAATCTCGAGAAGGAAATTCTTAGGAGCCGGCGCCGCCGCGGCGGCTGGATTCACATTCGATCGCAGCGCTAACGCCGCCACTCCCCGGATCTCGGTCATAGACAGGGCGAGGGCTTCGGAGTCGGCATTCAAGCCCGTCGTCGTCGCATCCGCGAACGGCATTCGCGGCGTTGCCCGTGCTTACGACATGATCACCCGTCAGAACGCCGACACACTGGACGCGATCATCGCCGGCGTCAACATCCAGGAGCTGGATCCCGAGGACCAGTCGGTTGGTTTGGGGGGATTGCCCAATGAAGAAGGAGTAGTGCAGCTCGACGCGTCGTGCATGCACGGCCCGACGAAACGGGCGGGGGCGGTGGCAGCGCTCGAAGACATCGCAACAGCTTCGCTCGTCGCGAAGGCGGTGATGGACTATACCGACCACATCATGCTGGCTGGTGCGGGGGCCAAGAAGTTCGCGCTCGAGATGGGATTCAAGGAGCAGAACCTTCTCACCGAAAAAAGCAGGCGGGACTGGCTGCGCTGGAAGGCTTGTCTCAATCCGTCCGACAACTGGCTGGACTCGCGGAGCGACAGCGTTGCTCCAGCTCAGGGCACCGCGAGCATGCCGTTCGACGATCCGCTGCACGTGAAGTTCACCACCGGCACCATCAACATGAACGCCGTGAATGCGGCCGGAGAGATGTCGTCGGTCACGACGACCAGTGGAAGGTCGTGGAAGCTCCCGGGCCGCGTTGGCGATTCCCCGATCATCGGCGCGGGGCAGTATTGCGACAACAGCGTCGGCTCAGCGGGATCCACCGGGCGGGGCGAGGCGAATATCAAGGTTTGCGGCGCATTCCTGATTGTCGAATTCATGCGGCAGGGGATGTCGCCGGACCAGGCGTGCATGAAGACGATCGATCGGGTGATTGCGATGACGGAGCAGCGCCTGCTCGATCCGAACGGGCGGCCGCTATTCGATCTGGAGTTCTTTGCTCTGTCCAGGGACGGCCGGTTCGGCTCCGCGTGCGCTTACGAAGGGGTTCAGTTCTCGGTCGCGGACGCGAGCGGGGCACGGCTCGTTCCGATGAAGTTCAAGTTCGCACGATCGGAGAGGCCGCAGATGCCCGAAGTCAGGTGTCGCCGAGCTTGAAGGTGCCGACCAGGTCCGAAATGCGCCCCGAGGCGTCGGTCAGCGCGGCGGCCACGGCCGCGAGATCCGCGATGTGCCTGCTCTGCTCCTCGTCCGAGACTGCCACGTCGTGCATCGCCCGCGAGAACGCGCTCGTGCCGTAGGATAGGCCCGCCAGACGCTGGGTCATGAGCGAGATCAGCTCGTTCGATTCACGAACGGCTCTCTCGATGCGACCGCTCAGGTCCTCTCCTTCGACCGTGCCCTCTTCGACGCGCGAGAGCGACTGGCGTCCGGCGCGCGTTGCCTCGAGGGCTTGTTCGACGGTGGCCACGGTGCGCGATGTCGCCTCGCGCGACTGCACGACACTGTCCACCATCTCCTGAACGAGCGACGTCGTGCGTTGGGCAGCGTCTGCGGAGCTGCTCGCGAGGCGCCGGACCTCGCTCGCGACCACGGCAAAACCATGACCGTGCTCACCGGCGCGCGCCGCTTCCATCGCCGCGTTGAGCGCGAGGAGCTTCGACTGCCTGGCGATTTTCTGCACGAGTACGAGGAACGCTCCGATCTCGTCCACCGCCGCCGACATCGCATCGATTCCTTCGGCGCTCTCGAGCGCATCGGAAGCAAGAGACTGAAGCGAGCTTGCGGTACGCTCGAGTCGCATCCGGTTCTCACGCGCCAACTGCCGCAGCGCCTGATCGCGTCGCAATCCTTCCTGTGCCGCTTCGCGCAGATTTCCGGAGATCTCGACCAGCTTCGTCGCCTCGGCCATCAATTCCTTGATCGCCCGCTCGCGCGCGACAGCGTCCTGACTCAGCGCGTTGGTCGTCGCGGCGCCATCCCGGGCTGATGCCGCGGCGGACACCGATGCCTTGACAACCTGCGATGCCAGCTCGCTGTTGTCATCGGCGGAGCTCCGCATCTTGCTGGCTACGCCCCTCAGTTCGGTGAGCATCGACATCGTCGATCTGGTGAGGCGGTCGACGGTGCGGTTGGAAGCCGAAGGCTTATAGTTGCTCGAAAGGTCACCCTTTGCGATGGCCTCGTGCGTGCGCGCGAGCTCGGCGGCCGGCCCACTAACGTGCTGGCGAACGAAGATCAGCGCGGCCCAGACAGTCGCGGCGAGCGCGACTCCGATCCAGAGGACAGCAATCGCGAGCGCAATCTCGACACCGTTCACCGACAGCAGATCCTCGCGCGTTCCCGCGGGAATCTGGCGATAGACCTGCCAGCAGATTCCGCCGAGACCGATGAGAAACACGGATCCGAAGGTGATGCCCGTTCCGAGCGCGCGGCGCTGCAACGCGCTGAAAAATGGCTTGAGTAAGCCGGCGGACGGGCGCGGAACGAGAGAGAGCGGCGTTGCTGTCATCGGGAGGTGCGATTGTGGAACGACTCGGTCAGCCGCGCCGGAGATGAAACTCCGTCGCTCAGCCGCTAGTTTGTACAAATGGAAAATTCGGCAACACGGAACGACCCTCTTCCCTCAGACGCCGTGACTTACGATCCATCGGCGATCGAGCAGAAGTGGCAGCGCATCTGGCAGGAGCGTGGCACGAACCACACGGATCTGCAGCGCGCCCAAAGGCCGTTCTATGCCCTGATGATGTTTCCCTATCCGTCCGCCGAAGGACTCCACGTCGGAAATCTTTTTGCGTTCACAGGGAATGACATTTATGGACGATTCCAGCGTCTCATCGGACACAACGTCTTCGAACCGCTCGGGTATGACGCCTTCGGGATTCATTCGGAGAATTATGCCCTCAAAGTCGGGCAGCATCCGATGGAGCTCATTCCGCGGAACATCGCGAACTTCCAGCGCCAGCTCGAAAGAGCTGGTTTGATGGTTGATTGGCGTTACAGGCTCTCAACGACCGATCCCAGCTACTACAAGTGGACGCAGTGGCTCTTCCTCCAGCTGTTCAAGCAGGGGCTCGCCTACAAAAAGCAGGCGGCGGTCAACTGGTGTCCCGACTGCAAGACCGTGCTGGCCAACGAGCAGGTCGTAGGTGGCCTGTGCGAGCGCAGCAAGACGCCAGTCGAGCAGCGGCTTCTCGAGCAGTGGTTCTTCCGAATCAGCGATTACGCTCCAAAGTTGTTGGAGAATCTCGACCACATAGATTGGTCGGAGACCACCAAGACCGCGCAGCGAAACTGGATCGGTCGCTCCGACGGGGCGGAAATCGCTTTCGAAGCAGAGAACGTCGCCGGCGGCGATTGCGAGATCCGCGTGTTCACCACTCGCCCCGACACGATTTACGGCGCCACCTACCTGGTTCTCGCTCCCGAGCATCCTCTGGTCGACGGGCTCGTGAAACCGGCCGAGCGCAAGCGACTGAACGGATACCGCGAGAAGACGAAGAAGCAGGACGTCATTAGCCGAAAGACGAGCACCGAGAAGACCGGAGTCTTCACCGGATCCTACGCCATCAATCCGGCGACGGAGAAGAAGATTCCTATCTGGGTCTCCGACTACGTGCTGATGGAGTACGGGACGGGCGCAATCATGGGAGTGCCGGGCCACGATCAGCGCGATTTCGAATTCGCAACCAAGTTCGAGCTTCCGATCGTACGCGTGGTTTGCGGCGAGCGCGAGGATGCGAGCACGCCGCTGAACGAGGCATTCACGGAGTGCGAATCGGGCACCCTGGTCAACTCCGGCGTGTTCGATGGATTCCGGGTCGAGGCCGCGAAAAAGGCAATAGTGGATCTGCTCTCCAAGAGTGGTGCGGCCAAGCCGATCGTTCATTACCGTCTCCACGACTGGTGCATCTCACGGCAACGGTACTGGGGTCCGCCGATTCCGATCATCTACTGCGAGTCGTGTGGAGTAGTGCCGGTGCCGGAGAAAAATCTTCCGGTCGTTCTGCCGTTCATCCCGGACTTCAAGCCCGACGACTCGGGCGTCTCGCCACTGGCGCGTCACGAGGAATGGTACCGCGTCGAGTGCCCGAAGTGCGGCAAGACGGGACGGCGCGAGACGGACGTGTCGGACACGTTCCTCGACAGCGCCTGGTATTTTCTGCGCTACCCGAGTGTCGGCCGCGACGAAATGCCGTTCGAGAAGGGCGTCACCAAAAAGTGGCTGCCGGTCAACTCGTACATTGGCGGCAACGAGCACGCGGTGCTGCACCTGCTGTATTCCCGGTTCATCACGATGGTACTGCATGATGCCGGTCATCTGGATTTTGAGGAGCCGTTCACACGGTTTCGCGCGCATGGTCACATCATCCGTGAAGGCGCGAAGATGTCGAAGACGCAGGGCAACATCGTGAACCCCGACGAGTACATCGAGCAGTGGGGCGCCGACGCGTTCCGCACCTACCTTATGTTCCTCGGGCCATACGAGCAGGGCGGCGATTTCAGGGATCAGAGCATCTCGGGGCCCCGCCGTTTCCTTGACCGGATGTTCGCATCGGTTCAGAGCATGTCGGGGGATGGTGTCCCCGACCATTCGGTGATGCGCAAGCTGCATCAGACGATAAGGAAGGTCAGTGAGGACATTCCGCGCCTGAGCTACAACACCGCGGTCGCGGCGATGATGGAATACATGAACGTTCTCCGCAAAGGCGAGCGAACGCCCCATCGCGACGAGGTGCTGCCGCTGATTCCGCTGGTGTCGCCGTTCGCGCCGCACATCGCCGAGGAGCTGTGGGAGCAGACCGGCGGAAGCGGGAGCGTATTCGACTCGGCCTGGCCGAGTTTCGACCCGGCGCTCGCAGTGGAGGATTCCATCGAGCTCGTCGTCCAGGTGAACGGCAGGGTGCGGGGCAAGATCACGGTCGCGCGTGACATCGGTGAGAAAGCGGCACTCGTTGCCGCGCTGGCGGAGCCGACGGTGGCGAAATTCACTGACGGCACTCCGAAGAAGGTCATCTTCGTTCCCGGGCGACTGATCAACATCGTCGTCTGACGCGTTGGAGGATCAACTGCATTCCGTTGCCATCATGGCTGTTGCAGAGCTACCACACTCGACGTGGGAAACGGGGACACTGACGATTTGGGGGGGAACCGCCTAAGTCACTACTCGCACGCATGTTAGGTGCAGACACTATAGCGCGTCGAGCGAAAGAAACTGCGGGTGCCAAGCTTGCGCATTGGGGGTCCGACGGACCGCTCAGCGCCGGTCCGTGAAACAAAGGACTTACCCCCGCGCCACCCGTCCCCGACCCATGCTGACACAAGAAACTGAGTTTACGCCAGGCGTCTCAGAATCCAGTATACTCACGCGCGTTCGAGGGTTCGTGCAGGGGAACTCGTTGTACAGTCGACATGGTTTTGTGCTCGACGGGGACGACAGGTTCTTCGAGAAGGCTGCGCTCAACTCCAAGTACGTGGCCACGATGATTGCTTTCATTGAGGAAGAATTCGGCATACACGTCTCGGACTGTGAGATCAGCGAAGACAATCTCGGATCTCTGCGCGCGGTCGCGCGCTTTGTCGCCAGCAAGCAGCCATTCGCGGTGGGCTGACCGCACTGCAGCCGCAGTTAGAGCCTTACTGGTACATCTCGTTGAGATCCGCGCTGGCGAGATCAACGAGGAAGCCGCCGATCCGGTCCGTCACCGCGCGCAGAAACTTCTCGCCTTTCTCCTGAGAGGACGCCGCGGGATTCCCGGTGCCGGTATCATCCGTAACCTTCGACCATTGTCGCGGCGTCCACGCCCATCCATCCCGCAGACCGGCGATGCGGAACCTTCTCGCTTTGCCGGGGCCCGCTTCGGATAACGGCCGCAGCAAATCCGGTTCGAGAGCCATCATCAGGCTCGTCTCCATCTCACCGGCGTGGTCGCCAGGCTCGTCGAAGTAGTCAGCTCCCTTCACGCACGTCCACCAGTTGATGGTGCAGATGAAGAGGTCGAGCTTCGGCTGCAGTTCCCGAATCATCTGCCTGAAATCGTTGCCGCCGTGCCCGTTGAGAATCAGCAGCTTTTTCACGCCCTGCCCCGCGATTGCGGAAGCGAGGTCGGTAAGCAACGCGAGCTGCGTGCTCGGATTCATGTTCAGAGCGAGCCTGAGATCGAGCTGGCCGGTGTTGACCCCGAACGGAACCGTCGGCAGCACTACGACCTTTGCTCCCTTCTTCCACGCGATCTCTGCTGATCGCTCGGCGATCGCGCCGGTCTCGTAGTTGTCGGTGCCATAGGGTAGATGATAGTTGTGCGGCTCGGTCGCACCCCAAGGGAGAACTGCGACTTCGAATGGCGTGTCCTTCACCGTTTTCCAGTTGGAGCCGGCGAGAACGTAAGGGCGTGGTGGCATCAGTGATGGTAGCAAATGGGAGCAGTCCCGCACCATTCCGCATGATCTCCCGCTTGCGAGATCAACGGGGAGAACCAACATTGACCGATCATCGAGTCCCGCTGTGAATCGTCCTGCCGGAGACATCCCAATGGTGTTCCAGACGCACCCCCGTCGTTTTCTTGCCCTGTTGGGCGCTGTGCTGCTGTCAT
>DASWBC010000593.1:0-9775 GCA_036390815.1 Gemmatimonadaceae bacterium | reverse complement strand
CAGGGTAGGCGCGCTTCTGTTCAGTCGCGGTGAGCCGTTTTACAACTTCCAGGGTCTCAGGCAATACAAGGAGAAATTCGATCCGATATGGGAGCCGAGGTACCTCGCATCGCCGGGCGGACTGGTGCTGCCAAGAATTCTTACGAACGTCGCGTCGCTGATCTCGGGCGGACTCGCAGGAGTGGTGTCAAAGTGAGGACTCGCTTGCTGGTCGCTTTCCTCATGGTCGGTGGCGTGTTCGGGTGCGCGCCAGCGCACTCGGCGTACATCCCGCGCGACCCGGAGCTCCAACGCGAACCGCTTTATTTCTATCCGGGAGTTGGAACGCCGCGACACCCAAAGGCCGGCGTCTTCTTCCTGGGCAACGACCTCGGATTCTGGGAGTCCCACCAGAAACTCGCAGAGCGTCTTGCCGGACATGGTTACGCGGTCGTCGGCTTCGATGTGAAGAAGTTTCTCGACCGTCTTCCGGATTCCGCGCTACTGCGCGACAGCATCCTCGTGCACGATCTTCCCGGATTGATTGTACGCTCCCTTCATGAGCTGGGAGCGGACTCGGTGCCTATCGTGATCGCCGGACATTCGTTCGGCGCAGACATCGCGCTCTGGGCGGAGGCAAACGCGCCACTTCCGGGCGTCGTCGGCGTGCTCGCGCTGGGTCCTACCAGACGAGATCATCCGACCGTCACGCTCAAGGATCAGATGAACTCCGGAGAGCCAACCGAACCGGGGAGCTTCGCCGTCGATGAGCAGATCCGCCGCACGCCGGCGAACGTCAGGATCGCTCTTCTCCGGGGCGCGAGCGACAAGGAGCGAAAGTCGGATGCCGACTTCATCGCGGCGGGCGGCGCGCGAATGACCTACACCGTGATCCCGTTCGCGGCGCATTCGCTCCGGTCACTCGTGATCGCGGGACCGATTATCGAGCGCGAGCTCGACCGTCTGGTCGCGGGCAGGTAGCGCCCAGATTTATCGCGTCCGCCAGGCCGCGAAACAACGATCCGCGTCTACGGCTTCATCCTCGCGCGCCCGACGCGGCAACGGCCTTGTTGGCTTCGGCAGAAATCTCCCGCATGTCTTTCGGGTTCAGCGCGCGGACGACCGTCAGGATCACGGCAAGCAGCGGCACCGCCACGAGCAGGCCCAGGAACCCGAAGAGGAGCGCCATCAGCGCCTGAATTCCGAGGGTGAGCGCGGGAGGAATGTTCACTCCGTGTTTCATGAGAACGGGAACCAGCAGGTGATTCTCGACGAACTGGATCACGAAGTACCCGAGCGCGACCACCAGTGCCTTGTGTGGCGAGTCAATGAACGCCATCGCGATCGCCGGGATTGCGGCGAAGATCGAGCCGACGATCGGAATGAACTTCAGAATTCCCGCAAGAATTCCCAGCGGCAGGGCCGCCTTCACGTGGATCACGAACAGGAAGACGGTCGTCACCGCGCCGATCAGGAGCATCGCGATGAGCTGAGTCACCAGCCATCGCCTGAGCGTCGTGGCGACGCCCGCGAGAGTCACTGCCACACGACCACGTTGTCGCGCCGGAAAGAGCTCGAGCAGCCCGCCGTGATAGAGCGCCGGATCGAAGCCGATGTAGGCGGCGATGAAAAGCACAAGCATGAACGCACCCGACACCGCGAAGGTCGAAGTGAGCACTCGCAGGAACGAGTGCTGGGCGCCGCTCATCTCCTTGGTGATTTCGCGGCGAAGATTCCCTCCGACCGCCACTGTGTCGGCGTGTGTAGCCGGCTTGCGGACGATGCCGGAGGCTGCTTTCAGAGTATCGGTGCCAGCCGAATCGGTGACGACGACCGGCGCGAGAGTGGAATCACTCGGAGCGCGTCGTTGCGCCGCTGCAGTCCGAAGAGTATCGCTGCTTTCCTCGTTGAACAGGATTCCAAACACGCCGTTGGCGCGGTGTCCGAGCCAGGCGTCGATCTTGTCCATCGCTTCCGGAAGCCGCTGTTGAAGCTCCTTTGATTGGGCGCGTAGAATGGGCGCCATTCCGTTGGCGCCGGCGGTCAGGAGACCGAGAAAGACCGAAAGGATTATGGCGACGCCGAGAGCGCGCGGCACTCTTCGCCTCTCGAGCCAATCGGCGCCCTGAGCGAGGGGCAGGCCGAAGAGGACGCCGAGGAAGAAGAGGAACACGACGGGGTGGGCAATCCAGAGGAGCCGCACCGAGATGTAGAAGCCAAAGATCAGCGCGAGAACGCGCACGACATCCCGCGTAGGGATCCGGATCGATTGGCGTGACTCCATGACTTGATGCTAAGCGAGACGTGTGCCCGCCGCGAGTTCGAGCGCTGCGCTACCATGTTTCGCCGGGGCGTTTCCGCCGGTGCTGTTGTCGCCGACTCCCTTGTCGCCGGTACGGCGGAGGGGGTCCTCTTCGGCCGCTACGCTCGCTTTGGAAAGCGGCCTACGAGGACCCCGCGCGATGAATCAAGGGGAGGCGCGATGTAGGACGCGCGCTGACTTGACCGCCGCGTACCTTGCGATAGGTTAAATCCAATATGCCGCGCGGATACCGAACGCTTATGTGTTGTTGGACAGACCTCGCAACCGAGAGGAGCTGAGCGTTTCGCGCACGTCATAAACGAAACCGCATAGCCAAGAGCGCAACGCTCACGCAGACCGCAGCAAGGCCGCGCCTCTCTACGAGACGCGGCTTTTTTCTTTTCTCTTTTTTGACTTCAGCGCCGAGGGGACGAATGCCAGCAACACCCGATGGACCGATCGCGATCTACTACGAGCACCCCGATTGGTTCCGGCCAGTCTTCACCGAGCTGGACAGGCGAAGGGTTCCATACGTGCGGGTGGACGCCTCGGCGCACTCGTACGATCCGTCGGAGCGTCAGTCTCCATACTCGCTGGTCTTCAACAGGGCGAGCCCGTCCGCGTATCTGCGCGGACACGCTCAGGTCACATTCCACACACTGAGCTGGCTGAGGCATCTGGAGCGCATCGGCGTTCCCGTCGTGAACGGGTCCGCGCCCTATGAGATGGAGACTTCCAAAGCGCTCCAGCTCGATATCCTCGACGAGTTGGGACTCCCGTATCCAAAAGCGAGGGTGATCAACAACGCCACCCTCGCCCCTCAAGCCGCGAAGGGTCTTCGCTTTCCGATCGTCGTGAAAGCAAACATTGGCGGGAGCGGGGCGGGCATCACCCGGTTCGATAGCGCGGAGTCTCTTGCTTCAGCTGCCAAGGCGGGTACGATCGACATGGGGATCGACAGGGTCGCCCTCATCCAGGAGCTGGCACCGCTTCGCGACGGACACATCACACGCGTCGAGGTTCTCGACGGAAAATTTCTCTACGCCATCAACGTTTATCCGGCCGAGGATTCTTTCAATCTCTGCCCGGCCGACATTTGCCAGACCACCGACGGCCAGCAGCTGTCGCGCGCCGCGTGCGCGGTCGATGCCCAGAAGAACGGCATGCGAGTCGAGCAGTTCAAACCGGCGCGCGAGATAATCCGCGAGGTAGAGCGAATCGCGGCGCGTGTGGAGCTCGATGTTGGAGGTATCGAGTATTTGATCGATGACCGCGACGGCCGTCACTACTTCTACGACATCAACGCGCTGTCCAATTTCGTCGCGGACGCGCGGAACGTGATCGGATTCGATCCGTTCGAGCGGCTCGTCGATTACCTGGTCGGGCGGGTCACCAGCTCCTCGAGGGCGGGGACGGAGGTGGCGGCTGTCGGAGCGGCGGCAGCGGCGGCGGCAGTAGCCGCTGGAGCGGCCTGATGCGGTACGGATACTGGCTCCCTGTCTTCGGCGGATGGCTGCGGAACGTCCCTGACGAAGACATGAGCCCGACCTGGGATTACGTGAAACGCCTCGCGCAGCGCAGTGAGCAGATCGGCTACGACATCACGTTGATCGCCGAACTGTTCATGAACGACATCAAGGGAATCGATGCGGATTCGCTAGAGGCCTGGTCCACCGCGGCGGCGCTCGCGGCGGTGACGGAAAAGCTGGAGCTGATGGTGGCGGTGCGCCCCACTTTTCACGAGCCGGCAATCTTCGCCAAGCAGGCGGCGAACATCGATCACATCTCGGGCGGACGTCTCGCGCTCAACGTCGTCTCGTCGTGGTGGAAGGACGAAGCCAGGCGCTACGGCATCAACTTCGAGGAGCACGACGACCGATACGCGCGCACCGACGAATGGCTACGCGTCGTGAATGGAGCGTGGACGGAGCCGCGATTCAGTCATTCCGGCCGTCACTACAAGGTCGAGGAGACGATTCTCGAGCCGAAGCCGTTCCGACGCCCGAGGCCCACGATTTACGCGGGGGGTGAGAGCCCGGCCGCCAAGGAGTTGATATCGCGCACGTGCGACGCGTACGTGATGCACGGCGATCCGGCCGACCGCGTTGCCCCCAAAATCTCCGACATGCGCGCTCGACGCGAAAAGATTGGGCTAGGCCCGATGCAATACGGCGTCGCCGCTTACGCGGTCGTTCGCGATACCGAAGAGGAAGCACAAAAGGAGCTCGCGCGGATAACGAACGTGCAGCCGGGGACGCCGGGTTATCAGAACTACCAGGACTGGATCTCGCACACGGCGCTCGAGCAGCAGGTGAGCCTGGAGGACTATTCGGTCTCGAACCGCGGTCTTCGCGCCGGTCTCGTCGGAACCCCCGAAAGGGTCGCAGATCGGATCCGGGATCTGGAATCAGTAGGGGTGGATCTGCTGCTGCTTCAGTTCAGTCCGCAGCTCGAAGAGATGGAGAGGTTTGCTGAGACGGTCATGCCGCTGGTCGAGGGGGCAGCTATTGGGTGAGGGACTGGGCTCTGGCGTCCACAAAACCGAAGCAGGGCGCTATTGGCGAACTACGCGGCTGGGCGGGGAGCGTTCTTAGAGGCCCCTACGATGGACCGAAGAGTTGCCCCTGCCGATCCTTGATGGTGCGGTAGCACTCGCACGCCACTTTCTCGAGGCCCGCACGGTCGACCACGGTGATGTTGCCGCGGCCATGGGCGATGAGGCCAGCCTTCTCCAGAACACCCACCGCCACCGTCACGCCCGGCCGTCTTACGCCCAGCATCATGGCCAGGAATTCCTGCGTCAGGTCGAACCGCTTGCGGCCGACACGGTCCTCCGACATCAGCAGCCAGCGCGCGGCCCTCTGCTCTATGACGTGGAGTCTGTTGCACGCCGCTGACTGTGAGACCGTCTCGAACACGAACTGGCTGTAGCGATGCAGGAGGCTATCGAGACCCTCGAACTCCCGCACCAGCTCTAGGAAATCACCCGTTGCGATACGCCTCGCCTCGCCTGAGATCTGGCCGATCCCCGTGAGCCGCGACGAGGGGACCCCGTGGAAAACCGCCATCCCGGCGAACCCATCGTTCCCAACGGTCATCGCCTCGACCGCGTCGCCATCGGCCATCTCCGTAACGAGCGAGATCACGCAGTTGTCCGGGAAATAGGCAAAGGGGATTGGCTCATTCCTTCGGAAAACGACTTCCTCGGATTCGATCGTCACTATCTCGCACCGGTCGAGTACCCCTTGCAGCTCTTTGGGCGGCAGAAGGTTCAGGATCTTGTTTCGAATGTGGGCCGCGGAGTCCCGCTTCGGGGCTGAGGGCCCCTGCTGGGTCCGACTTGTAGTCTGGAGCGACGGAACTGTCATAGAGACCGGGAACCGCCCAATCGGGGCGTAGTAAGATTTTATGACCGCGAAAACCGACGAAAACCGGCGAAAATCAGTGAAAATCAGTGAAAATCAGTGAAAATATCAGCGGCACTCAGCGACAATTAGCCGCGGTCGCCGACTAGAGCAAGCCTGGTCGGCGTGCCCGGTTTTGCAAGTAGCGAACCGGGGCAGCTTGCGACCGTGCTGACCACCGAACGAGCCTCGAGGAGGGCTCGGCTCACGCCGAGCCACACGTGTTATCTTCGGAGGGTCAGAACAGTCATTAAGACGGCCTGCCCTCTATAGAGCAGCAGGGAAGAAGCGACCCACTGGAAGACATGACGACACCTGCTGATCCACAGCCCAACGAGCGAAAATTCCGCTTCAAGGACGAGTGGCTGGTCGCCCTCGTTGGGACCATGCCAGGCGTCACGCCCGAGTTGATCAAGCGTTGGCGCTTTCAGCAGAAGCCCTACGTCGCGCAGGCGCTCATCGATGGCGACGTCCTGTCGTTCAAGGAGATCGCCGAAGTCGTCAAGGAAGCCTTCCGAATCGACTACGTCGATCTGAATCCCAACGAAATCGACAAGAATGCAGCCCAGATCCTGCCCGAGAAGCTTTGCCGGGAGCACAACGTGCTGCCCGTAAAAGTCGACAGTCGCATGGTCTGGCTCGCCATGGCCAATCCCCTCGACCAGGAAGCGATCCAGCGCGTGAGCTGGGCGACCAGTCGCGAGGTTACGCCGCTGTTCTGCCCGCCGGGCCAGCTCGACAAGCTGGTCTCCGACACACTCCGCCCCGATGCGATGATCTACGGCCTGATCGAAAAGCTCGACCAGGCCGTCGGCGTCGAGCAGATCAAGGAGGAGGAGCAGAACGAGGCAGCGCTGGCGCGGGTGCACGCGCCGGTCATCAAGCTCGTCGATGCGATCATCGCCAACGCAATCAAGCTGCGTGCATCGGACATCCACATCGAGCACGATGAGACGTCCACGCTGGTGAGGTTCCGCATCGACGGCCTGCTGAAGAACATCATGGTGCTCCCCCGGTTCATCGGCGTCGGCCCGGTCGTCTCGCGCATCAAGATCATGTCCGACCTGGACGTCGCCGAGCGCTTCCGCCCGCAGGACGGTCGCGCGAAAGTGCGGGTGGGCGGAGAGGAAGTAGCGCTCCGTGTTTCAGTGCTGCCGACGCGCGTCGGGGAAAAGGTCGTGATGCGCCTTCTCAACGAGAAGTCCGTGCAGGTCTCCATGGCAACGCTCGGCTTCATGCCATCCCTGCTCGAGAGATTCCAGGCCCTTCTCATGCGAGAACAGGGAATTCTGCTCGTGACAGGGCCGACCGGCTCTGGAAAGACGACGACCCTCTACGCCGCGCTCAACACGCGGCGCGGCGAAGCGGTGAACATCGTCACCGTGGAAGACCCCGTTGAGTACCGCCTGAGCGGCGTCAACCAGGTGCAGGTGAATGAGAAACAGGGCCTCACCTTCGCCGGCGTGCTGCGCTCTGTGTTGCGGCAGGATCCGGACGTGCTGCTCGTCGGAGAAATCCGCGACCAGGAGACGGCAAATATTGCGTTCCAGGCGGCGATGACCGGACACCTGGTGCTTTCCACGCTGCACACCAACGATGCGATCGGCGCCATCCCGCGCCTGTCCAACATCGGCGTCGAGCCGTTCAGGGTCGCGGCCGGTCTCATCGGCGTTACCGCCCAGCGCCTCGTCCGGAGAGTTTGTCCCCACTGCCGGTTCGAGGCACCGATCGAGGAGCTGCACCCAATGGTTCGCGCCGCGCAGCAGCGCGTCTACGGAAAGGCGAGGCACGTGAAGGCAACCGGCTGCGCCGAGTGCGGGTTCACGGGTTATACCGGACGCCTTCCGATCATCGAGTTTCTCGAGATCACGCCTGAGATCCGCGGGATGATCACGATCGGCAAGACGGCCGATGAGATCCGCTCGCACGCGCTCCGAACGAACGCTCTTCACACGTTCGACGCCGACGCGCTGTGGCACATCGCCGAAGGCGATACCACCGCCGAGGAAGTAATTCCCTACACCGAGTTCGAGCGTCGGCGGACCCCTCGCTCCAACACGCCGCGCGTTTCAGCCGAATACGTTCCCGAGCTCGACGCGGACGGCGTGGCGAAGCCATCGAGAGTCCTCCTGGCGGTCGGTGACAAAACGGATCGTGTGCGCTTCAACGACATCCTGGTGGAAGCCCGGTTCGCCGTGCAAATCGCCAACGACGGCGCGGCCGCGCTCGGCATTCTGGCGCAGGATCCACCCGACGCGCTGGTCGTCGCGCTCAGGCTTCCCATCCTCGACGGGAGGCAGGTCGTGCACGCGGCGCGCACGGTCGTCGGGCTGGTGGACATGCCGATCATCGTCATCGCCCCGGCAGGCTCGGAGACCGAGACCAATGATATGCTGTCGCAGGGCGTGGACGATGTACTTCACGAGCCGATCGATGCAAGTCGATTCCGCGCGCGCGTAACCGCGGTGATGAGGAGCCGCGGACTCTGGTCGGAGACGGAGGAAGTAATGCGCCCGCTCATCCCTCAGGACGAGGCGGAGCGGCTGGTGGAATTCCGCCTGAGCGGCGCCGCCATCGAATCGCCACCAGAGGAGCGCTTTGACAAGATCAGCCGCATGGCACAGCGCGTGTTCACCGTTCCCTTCGCCGGCATTTCGTTCGTCGAGGGCGACCGCCAGTGGTTCAAATCCAGGCAGGGTCTTCCCATCCCCGACAGCACCCGCGACCACTCGTTCTGCGGTCATGCGATCAACGGCGATGAAGTTTTCGTGGTGGAGGACACCGTGCTCGATCCGAGATTCGCCGAGAATCCGCTGGTGCTCGGGGAGCCGCACATCAGGTTCTACGCGGCCCAGCCAGTGAAGGGACCGGGTGGCCACAACGTCGGGACGCTCTGCATCATGGACAAGGTGCCGCGCGAGTTCGGCGATGAGGACGTCGAGTCCTTGCGCGACCTGGGCGAGATGGTCGAGAAGGAGCTGCGGGCCAAGGACCGCAAAAAGCCGGTGGCGCCCCCCGACTAACGGAGGTCGAGGCGCGAAGCCGTACCGCGCGAACCTCCGACCCCTACAGCTATTGCGCGATCGTCCGACCGATGCCAATATATCGTTAGCTAAGCTAACGATCTCCCCATCAGCGGAGCGCACCCTGACCACGAAGGACGCAGCGACCCTCGCGCGCATCAAGCAGATCGCCATCCCCGTCCACTCCCTCGACAAGGCCAAAGCCTTCTACCGCGACACGCTCGGATTGCGGCACCTTTTCGATGCACCCCCTGCCCTTTCATTCTTCGATTGTGGCGGCGTCCAACTGATGCTGGCCGGGCCTGGAGCGCAGGGTAAGGACGGGGACCAGCAGCACGCTGTGCTCTTCTATGACGTCAGCGACATCAAAGCCACGCACGCCCGCATAGAATCTTCCGGCGCCAGGAGCCTCGCGGAGCCGCGCGTCATCGCGCGCATGAATGGACGCGAGATCTGGGTGTCAGAGATCTCCGACGGCCAGGGGAACGTCGTCGGCCTGATGAGCGATTTGCCGGAAGCGTGACGAGGGGCCGCGATGCCGAAGCTCTCGCCGACCAGCTGCATTCCTCGGCGATCCATTTGCTGCGCCAGCTGCGAAAGGAGGATGACGCCAGCGGACTCTCCGCTCCACGTCTCTCGGCGCTGTCCGTCGTGGTCTTCGGTGGACCCCTCACCCTCGGGGACCTCGCGCGCGCCGAGCAGGTAAAGCCGCCGACGATGTCCCGCATCGTTGCCGGCCTCGAGAAGGATGGCCTGGTAAAACGGAAGGGCGATGCCCGCGACAAAAGGCTGACGCACGTGGCGGCGACACCCAAAGGCAATAGGGTCCTCGCCGCCGGACGTGCCCGACGCGTCGCAAGACTGGCGCGCGCCGTCGGCCGGTTGAACAGGAGAGAGCTGGCGGAGCTGCGCCGCGGGGTTCAGCTTGTGGGAGATGTCGTCGCCAGGATGCGCGGCTCCGCCTTCTCAACAACAAACTGAACGGGATCCGAGATGTGACAACAAACTGAACGGGATCCGATCTGTCAACACGAACTGAACGTGATCCGAGATGCCAGAGGCACAGA
>DASWBC010000592.1:0-3338 GCA_036390815.1 Gemmatimonadaceae bacterium | reverse complement strand
CGCATTCGGCGTCGCATGGGTCGTTCTCGTCGCCTCGGAGATGATCGCCGTCGATTCCGGCCTCGGCTACCTGATCATCGACGCGCGCAACGCTGGTAAGCGATACGACCTGGTTGTCGCGGGCATGTTGCTGATCGGCATCATCGGTCTCGCGCTCGACACCGCATTTCGGCGTCTCGAGCGCGCGCAGGCGTCGATGTAACGGGGCTGTCGCCAAAACTGCCGAGTTACCGAAAGTGCTCGTTGTGCGAACCCGCATTCAACGATACGTTTCGCAAGAATGTGATCCAGATCACTAAATTTTGAGCAATAAGGGAAGGTCCTCCCTTAGAGAGCTCGTCGCGCGCGTGGCCGGCGTCAGCGCGCGCACTGAAAGGTGGGTCAGGATGTTCTTGCCGGAAAAGGCGTCGAGGCGACGCCTCAAAGACGCGGAACGTGCCCGCGCCAATCGCCTCGAGATCGTCAAAGCCCTTTCACACGACCACATCACGCGACGCGATCTCATTCGCTGGGGTCTCGTCACGACGGGCGGTCTGTTGATGCCGATTCGAGGACTCAGTCCGTTCGTCGGCACCGCGCGCGCTGATTCGTCGATTCCAACCGGCGCGCCGCCGAGCCCCGGTACCAGAGGACTGGCGTTCACGCAGCCGTTTCTGCGGCTCGAAGTGCTCGAGCGGCGTCCGGTGTCGCTGGCCGACGGCTCGTACAATCCCGCTGCGTTCACGGGACCGCAGCCGCGCGAGTACGCGAACGATGAGGACCGCTACGTCGTCGACAAACTCCTGGGCGGCGGCGATGGTCCACTCGAAGGCCGGCCGCCGGGCAAAGGGTGGGCGCATCAGCGCTTTTACGAGTTTCCGCCGAAGATCGCCATCGAAGCGAATCAGCTGACGGCGCGCGTCAACACGACGTACAACGGCCCGAACGGCGCGGTGATCCCGTTCAAGTTCCATCCGGCGCTGCCGACGCAGAACCCCGAGTCGATGTGGACCTTCAATGGAACGGTGCCGCCGAAGCTCGTGATGGCGCGCTACGGCGAGCCGATTCTCTTCCGTCACTGGAACCGCTTACCGGTGGACAACACGAAGAACGGCGGCTTCGGCCGGAACACGATCACGACGCACGAGCACAACGGACACAATCCCGGCGAGAGCGACGGCTTCACCGGCGCGTTCTTCTTTCCGGGACAGTTCTACGACTACCACTGGCCGCTGATTCACGCCGGCCACGACACCATCAACACGTTCGCGAACGACAAGCGCTGCGGGTCGATCGACGACAACGGCAACATCGTCAAGCTCCCCGGCGATTGGCGCGAGACGATGTCCACGCATTGGTTCCACGACCACATGTTCAGCTTTACCGCGGCGAACACTTACAAAGGCAACGCCGCCATGCTGAACATGTACAGCTCCGTCGACAGCGGCAATGAAGTTGTGAGCGACGGGATCAACCTGCAGCTGCCGAGCGGCAGCGCGAAACCGTGGGGCAATCTCGACTACGACATCAATCTGATGCTCGCCGACAAGGCGTGGGACGCCGACGGCCAGCTCTTCTTCGACATCTTTGATCTCGACGGATTCCTTGGCGACGCGATGACGGTGAATTTCCTCTACAAGCCCTACTTCGAAGTCGAGGCGCGCAAGTACCGCTTCCGGATCCTGAACGCGAGCGTGTCCCGCTTCTTCAAGATTGCGCTGAGCGACGGCTCGCCCGTCGTGCAGATCGGCAACGACGGAAATCTGCTTCCGGGCCCGGTCGTGCTCAACGAGCTCGATCAGCTGGGCATCGCCGAGCGCTACGACATCATCATCGACTTCTCGCGCTATCTCGCCGGTCAGAAGGTGTGGCTCGTGAACCTCTGTGAACATGAGAACGGAGCGGGTCCGTCAGGCAACGTCTCCCTCGCCGATGCGCTCGCCGGCAAATCGGCCGATCCTTGCGTCAGCAAATTCCTCGAGTTCCGGGTCGTGCCGCGCACCGGTCCTGACCTGAGCGTGATTCCTCCGCAGATGATCCCGAATCCTGATCTGTCGGCGATTCCAGTCGCGCGGACGCGCACGTTCGAGTTCGGCGACAGCGACGGCACGGATAAGGCGCCGTGGACGATCAACACGGACGGCGGACGCGGCCTCGCCGCGGATTTCAGCCGCATCTCCGCGACGACGAAACCGGGCACGCGCGAGATCTGGACCCTGAAGAACGGAGGAGGAGACTGGGATCACCCCGTCCACATCCACTTCGAAGAGGGTCAGATCCTCGCGCGGAACGGGAGCGCGGCAAAGGTTCCGCCCTGGGAGCGGGGACGCAAAGACGTCTATCGCCTGAAGCCGGACGGCAGCGTCACGATCACGATGCAGTTCCGCGAGTTCATGGGCACGTACCTCGAGCACTGCCACAACACCGTGCATGAGGACAACGCGATGCTCCTGCGCTGGGACGCGAACGGCGGACTGACCGCGTTGCCCACGCCGGCTCCCACTCCGCAGGGAGTCGAATTCATTCCGTCGACCGGCCTGCCGAAGAGCGATTGAGCATGCGCGCGCCGGCCATCGCATGCGTCCTCCTGGCGGTGAGCGCGGCCGCAGCCGCTGCTCATTGGGGCGCAGACTACTTTCCGAACGTCACACTGACGACGCAGGACAGGACGAAGGTGCGCTTCTGGGACGACCTGCTGAAGGACCGCAAAGTCGTGATCGATTTCATTTACACCGATTGCGATGCGTCGTGTCCGCTCGAGACCGCGAAGCTGGCCCAGGTCCAGAAGCTCCTCGGCGAGCGGATGGGAAAGGACGTCTTCTTCTACTCGATCACGATCGACCCGAAGCACGACACGCCGTCGGTGCTGCGCGCGTATGCGAAGCGGTACCACGCAGGTCCGGGCTGGCTGTTTCTCACCGGCGCAACGAGCGACATCGAGTTGATTCGCCGGAAGCTCGGCGAATGGTCGTCGACCACGACGCAGGATCTGTCGGCGCACAAGACGGGCTTGACGATCGGCAATGCAGCGACCGGTCAGTGGATGCGCGACAGCTCGACGGACGATCCGAACTTCATCGCCATGATCGCCGGCGACTGGACGTCGTCATGGCAGCATCATCACACCGGGGCGGCATACTCGGACAAAGCTCTCGATAGCATCGCCAGGCGCGGTGCGTATCTGTTCAAGACGGAATGCTCGGCGTGTCACACGATCGGTGCGGGCGATCAGATCGGGCCTGACCTCAAAGGCGTTGCCGCCGTTCGCGACCGGAAGTGGCTGGCGAACTTCGTCGCCGCGCCCGACAAACTCCTCGCCGCCGGCGATCCGCTCGCTCGCGCGCTCTACAAGAAGTACA
>DASWBC010000591.1:0-2062 GCA_036390815.1 Gemmatimonadaceae bacterium | reverse complement strand
TCTGTGCGCAGAATGGCGCTCGTCGGCAACGAGCCGCGCACCATCGATCCCGATTCGCCAACAGTGCTCACTATAAAGGTATTGTTCGCCCAGCCCGGACTCTCGATCGCCGAGCAAGGCGCGCGAGGGCGTGCGAAGCTGCTCGGCACTTCCTTCGCGCAGTATGAGCGCGCGTTCCGCGAACAGATGGCCGACATGTTCGCGCCCGGCGGGTTCGATCCGCGCCGGGACATTGCGGGAATCATTCTCAATCGCTGGGGACACGCGTACGTGAATCCCCAGCCTGGCTTCTTCTTCGGGTTGAATGGAAAGCCGGCGCCGAGGGATGTATTGAGGAATCAGCCTCACGGCCGGATTGCGTTTGCCAATACGGATCTGGCGGGCGCGAGCGATCATCGGAACTCGATCCGAGAGGCGGATCGGGCGGTAAAGCAGCTCATTGGTGTCTAGAAAGTTGACCACGAACCCAGCTGCTACTTCGTGAGTTTCAGCTTGTCACTCTTCCGAACCGTGAGTTCATCTTGATGGTGCGTACCGGCAGCACGATGTGTCGCGAAGCGGCTATATGCCGGAATCCATTTTCAATCAGGGAATCTCAACGGCCGAGCGCTTGGACGTTGTGTTGCTGCGAAGGTGAATTCACTGAGCTGGCGGCGCTGAGTCGGCGGTTCGCGTCGCGCGGTCAGGAGATCAAAGCGAGCCAGAAAGCCGACGGGCTTCTGGCTCGCTGCATTTATATTGTCGTGCCATTACAGATTGCTCGATTGAGCGATCGCAGCCCAGCATCTTAGCGTGTGTCGCCGCACCGGGTGCCGGGCTCAGATGGTGAGGCCGACCTTGCGGGCTACCGCGACGAAGCGTGGATCGGAGCGTAACCGGGCGAACGCTGGCTCCAATTTCATGACGAATATGGCTGGGGCACGCTCGATGTATGCCTTCTCCAGCTCAGCGATCGCCTGGTCATTATCTCCGAGGCCCGCCTGAATTACCGCCAGCGCATAGTGTGACACGTACTCTCCTGCTCGGGCCAGACCAAGCAGGCGATTCAGCTCTGCCCGCGCCTCCGCTCGACGGCCGCATTTTGCGTAGGTGTAGCCCCGCACTCCAAGCAGCAGAGTAAGAGGTTGATCCGCCGAGTGCTGTAGCGCTGCAAGGGCTTCGGGGCAGCGGCCGAGATTGATGTAGACTCGCGCGAGCTCCTGACGCACTCCCACGAAGTTCGGGTCGCGCTCGAACACTTTGCGCGCCTGTGCGAGCGCTTCGGTATAGTGTCCGGTATAGAACAGGATGGTAACGAGGCGAGTGTTGTTCAGACCCGAAAACGGATCCAGTTCGACCGCTCGACGAAGCTCGCCGATCGCCGCGTCGCTGCTGTCGGCTACCAGGAAGTACCACGCACGATACAGGTGTATGGGAGCGTAACGCTCGTTCAACCTCAGCGCTGTCTCGAATTCGCGTGCCGCCGTCGGCCAATCCCAGTCATGAAACAGCGCGATAAACGCCAGTGAGACGTGCACTTCCACCAGCGTACTGTCGTGCGCGAGTGCAAGCGCTGCATACCGCTTCGCCGTACGGAAGTTCGGACCTGGAAGCGAGAAACCGAAATTCGCCTGCAGCGCGTAAGCATCCGCGAGGCCGGTATAGGCAAGTGCGTAAGAGGAGTCGGTCGCGATCGCCTGCCGAAAATAGTCTTGTGCTTTCCTGAGCCCTGTCGAATCGCGCCTCTCGAAGAAGTAGCGACCCTGGAGATACAGCTCGTGGGCCTCGCGGTTCTCGGTCGGGCGCTTCGCCGAAGCAATGGTCACCGACGAGATGCGCGGGAGCACCTGGTGGACGATCGATCGGGTGACAGAGTCCTCGATGGTGAACACGTCATCCGTCAACGCGTTGTGATCGAAGACGTCCGACCATATTTCCCTGCCGGTCGCCACTTCGATCAGACGCGCCCCCACTCGTCGGCGGTCGCCTATTCGCGTCACGCTCCCATCCACCACGTACTCGACGTTTAGCTGATTTCCGATTTCACGGGCATCGAGACCTTTTCGCTTGAGGCCGAAGGCCG
>DASWBC010000590.1:0-3086 GCA_036390815.1 Gemmatimonadaceae bacterium | reverse complement strand
CAGCTCCCGAAGTATCGGCAGCAGCCAACCATCGTTTGGCAACACATGGACACCAGTGGTCACACCGCACGCTAAGTGAGCTCAGTTAGTGTTCATGGCCAAATCCACTCTGGCGGAATCACACTTGCACGGGCGTTGGCAACGGTTCTCGCCAATGACATCTGTTGCCCCTTGATGCTATTCTCAGTCTCCCGCGCACGACCATACCTCCGATCACTCCCTCGTCTGAGCTGCCTGGCGATCGCCATCAGCTTTACCGGACTCGCACGGGCCCAATCGCCGATCGAGTGTCGCGTGCGTCCGGCGGCGAGTCAGGCCGTGGAACGAGGTTGGATCGCATATCGCAACGGTGACATCTCCAGCGCCACGACGGAGTTCAAGCGAGCGCTGGCGCTTTGCCCGAATGACGCAGGCGCACTCACGGGCGCGGGATACGCGGCAATGCGCGGCGGACGTCTGCCGGATGCGCGTGCGTTCTTCCGGCGCGCAGTCGCGGCAGACTCGAGCTCGTACGACGCCGTGGCCGGCGCGGGGATGGCTGCTTACAGAGCTGGAGATCCAGCGAGTGCCCGGCGAAGCTTCGAACGCGCGCTGCAGATAGTGCCCCGCGATTCTACCGCGCTTTCCTATCTCGCTAAACTTCCGGCGCCGATCGTTGACGCGGGCCCGACCACGCGTCTACGGTCGACGACGACGCTAATCGTGGCGAGAACGGGCAGGCGAATCTTCGAAGTCCGCGATGCGGCGGGCCGCTGGTCCCCCCTCTGGATCAAGGCGGTGAATCTCGGCGCGGCTCTACCAGGAAAATATCCGTCGGAGTTTCCTCCAAACGACAGCACATATGAACGCTGGATTGCTCTCATTGCCCAGATGGGTGCGAACGCAATCCGGCTTTATACCATCCATCCGCCACACTTCTACGCGGCTCTGAGGGGTTGGAACCTCGCGCATCCCGCGCATCCGGTCTGGTTGATTCACGGCGTGTGGGCCGAGCTTCCGCCGGGCAAGAAGCAGGAGAAGTACGACGATCCTCAATGGCTGGGGCAGTTCCGGGGAGAAATGCGACACGTCGTTTCACTGCTTCATGGTGACGCGGCGATTCCTGCGTTGCCCGGACACGCCAGCGGAGTGTATCGCGCCGATGTGTCCCAGTGGACGCTTGGCTACATCATCGGACGGGAATGGGAGCCGTACTCGGTCGTCGCCTACAACTCTCTCCGGCCAAGTCGAACGAGCTATAGGGGAACGTATGTCACTCTGCCGAGCGGCAATCCGCTCGAGGCGTGGCTCGCCGACCAGTGTGACTACCTCGTGAGCTTCGAGATGCAGCAATACAATGCGCAGCGCCCTGTTGCCTACACGAATTGGCCAACGCTCGATCCACTGACGCACCAGACCGAGACCACCAAGGCGCAAGAGATTGCAATGCTCAAGGCGCGAGGCGAAAGGATCGTCGAAAAGCCCAAGGAGTACGACAACGACACGGTTGCTCTTGATGCGGTAAGAATGCGTGCGACCGCAGCGTTTCCTGCCGGTGTGTTCGCTTCGTACCACGTGTACCCATACTATCCCGACTTTCTTCTTGTTGATCCAGGATACCTGAAGGCCCGGTCGCCCGAGGGCCCAAGCAATTACTTGGGATATCTGCGGGAGCTGGTCGCACATCACGGCGACATGCCGGTTGTGATTAGCGAGTACGGCGTACCTTCCTCACGCGGCATTGGGCACTTCCAGCCGCAGGGCTGGAATCACGGCGGTCTGTCCGAGCAGCAGCAGGCACTTGTGGACGCGCGGCTGACCCGGGATATCTACGCGTCCGGAGCAGCGGGAGCGGGTCTCTTCGCGCTCATCGACGAATGGTTCAAAAAGAGCTGGATCGTAGCCGACTTCGAGTATCCGCCTGAGCGAAAAAGACTCTGGCTCAATCCGCTCGACGCCGAAGAGAACTACGGGGTCGTAGCGATGCGCGCGGGCGGCAGGAGCTCGAGAATCACGATTGATGGCGACAGTACCGATTGGCGGGGACGGCCGGTTCTGTACGGTGCGAGTGCGTCCCGCTCGAGGGTACCGGCGGCGCTCCAACTCAGATCGCTGCGCGTCGCGCAGGATGAGGCCTACGTTTATCTGCGCCTCGACGTCGGGCGAATCGACTGGGCGCACGCCCACTACCAGATCGGGATCGACACCTATCGTCGAAATCTCGGTGACACCCAACTCCCAAACACAGGCTCACGCGCGCCGGTCGGGCTCGAGTTCGTCCTCGATCTCGGAGGACCACAGGCCAGCCAGCTGCTGGTCGACCGCCCGTACAATCCGTATCGTCCGGTAGTGATCCCGGGCAGCAAACCGCCAGCGATTCAGTACGTATACAATCCTGCGTTGCGGATCGTAGCGAACGATCTCGGACAGTGGGATTCGCTCGTCGTCGTTCCGAACAGGCGGCGCATCGGACGGGACGGCACGATCTATCCGGCCCTCAGCTACAATCGTAATCGGCTGCTCTATGCGCGGGAGTCGGACAATTCGCTCGCCGATTGGTTCGCCGACGCGACGACCGGAGTGATAGAGGTCCGACTCCCGTGGGGAATGCTACAACTCGTGGACCCATCCACGCGGAGCGTGCTCTTTAGCAATACTTCCGCTGGGAAAGTCTCGGGTGCAACGACTGACGGATTCCGATTTGTCGTAGAGAGCTATGATCCTTCCAACCCGCGCTCTGGCGGCGACAATCTCCCGCACGGCACGGGAACATCGAGATTTGGCGACCCGCCTACCTGGAGCTGGCCACCGTGGGAAACCCCACAGTGGTACGCGGAGGTCAAACCGCTCTTCGCCGCGATGCAGCGCACTTTCGCGGGAATCCCTGAACATCCGACCGTACGGTAGCTGACGGGTAGGGTAACTGCACCGTATGACTACCGGCCGGGGACGGTCGGCGGGTCGGGTGGTGACTCCGAGCCAAAGCGAGAACCGGCTCGAGACGCAGCCCGTAGCCTGTCCATGGCCGACCCGCCCGTAGCCCCTGGCCGGTAGTCATAAGTGAAAGATTCTGAACGTCAACGATCGTGAGTGAAGCGTTGCTTCCA
>DASWBC010000589.1:0-1619 GCA_036390815.1 Gemmatimonadaceae bacterium | reverse complement strand
AGACTCACCGAGTCGGTGGTGCGTCGGATCATTCTCATTCCGAGCACCTTTTCGTAGAAGCCGAGCGATCGCTCGAGATCCGCGACCTGCAATCGCACTCTGCCCAGGCGCGTTGATTCGGGCAGGCGGTATCCTTTGGGTCGGATTCCGCGCTGCTCGTTGGCGGCTTCCGGCATCTGCCTGGTTGTCATCTCAATCTCCAGCTTCGAGCAAGAATGGGCAAATGCTACGCCCCGGGCGCACCCGGCTCCGGTTTATGACCGGGCCCGAATGTCCTGATGGTAGCGAAGAGTAGCAGGATGATGAGAATCCCCTGTGCGGTGAGGGTCTCGACGCTCGGGTAGATGCCCATTGCATCGACGTGTGGCCCGCCCGGGATCACCGTGATGCGCATGATGTTCCCCTCCTGCAGCTCGCGGATTCCTTTCCCCATGAACACGAACGCCATGTAGTAGAGCAGGATGCTCGTCACGGTGAAAAACGGCCGCATCGGGATTCGGACGCCGTAGCGATAGAAGAGCGTGAAGATCACCGCCAGCGCGGCGAACCCGACCAGGATCCCGAGCGTGAGCGGAACTCCGACGTTGGGTCCTTCGTTGAACAGCGCCTGGTAAAAGAGCGCGGTCTCGGCGCCTTCGCGATAGACCGCCAGGAATGAGACGAGCGCGAGCGCTTTGCCGCCGCCGTGCTCGAGCGCCGAATTCACTTTCTCGCGAATGAACTTCTGCCACTTCGCGGCTTCAACTTTGGAGATGAGCCAGTAGCTCACCGAGAAGAGCACCACGACGGCGACCAGCATGCTCGTCGCCTCGACGATCTCCCTGCTCGCTGGCATCGCCGCGAGGAGCGTCTTCATCACGACGGCGGTGGCGAGACTCGCTACAAGGCCGAGCACGATTCCAAGCCAGATCGAGCGAAGCCGCTCGCGATGACCTGTCTTTATCAGTAGTGCGACGACGGCGCCGATGACAAGAATCGCCTCGAACCCTTCGCGCAGAATGATGAGGAATGACTGGAAGAAAGCTTCCCAGTTGCCCGACGGCTGCTGTGTGAGATCGATGACCGACGGAAGCCCGTCCGCGATCGCATCGCGGGAGCTCTTGGCGGCGGCGATGTCGCTTCGCCTCACCGCTCCCTTGAAGTCGGCGAAGTGGCGCTCCATCGTCGCGACGAGTCCGGGTTTTTTCGCGCGCGCCGGAGTCTCGAGCGGCTCGAACGCGATGTACGCATCGAAGGCGCGATCACCCGCTTCGGCTGTCCTGCCATTCCGCGCGAAATCGAGCGCGCTGTCGAGGAGAGCGAGAATCACCGGCGATGCCGTGTCCCCGGGAATCGCCGTCGCATCCGCTCCCGCGACCGGGAGCCTCAACAGCTCGCCACGGAGCAGGTAGATGTAGTTGATGATGTTCCATCGCTGCTGCGGCGTCAGGGGCGAAGCGAACCCCGGCATCGCCGTCCCGCGCACTCCAACCGAGATGACGTTGTAGGCAAGCGTCGGTGTGAGCTCGGGAGTGAGTTTTCGGACGCCGGTTGCGGGCGGCGGCGTACTCAACGTATGCGCGGCCGGCCCGTCACCGGCCCCCATCATGCCGTGACACGACGCGCAGTTCTTGACGAAC
>DASWBC010000588.1:0-7964 GCA_036390815.1 Gemmatimonadaceae bacterium | reverse complement strand
CTCCTCGCGACTCCGTGCCCAGCGTGCAATTGCCCTACGCGCAACTGCTTCCTACTACTGACTGCGTCGACGACACTGCCTCGGCCCACTACAACACGGTCGTCGACAGAGCCGTGATTCCCGGCGTCGACTGGAACAGCGCCGAGCACATGCGGGAGGTGCCCCAGTACGAGATCGGAGTCATCGTCGGGTACAACGCGTCACCGCCGATGAAAGGCCGCGGCTCCTGCATCTTCCTGCACGTCTGGGCCGGTCCGGATTCGCACACCGCTGGATGCACGGCGTTCGATGAGGCGAAGCTGGGTGAAGTGATGGCGTGGCTCGATCCGCGTAAAAGGCCACTACTGGTACAGCTCACCGCTGACCAGTACAAGAGGCTTCAGGAGGATTGGAAGCTGCCCGCCCCTGGCAGGTAGTCTTCAGTTCGCAATCGTCGACGCGGTGCACCGCGCCGAGGCCAATTACATAACGGCCCTAAGGCCGAAGATCAGGGTTCTTCCCGGCACGACCGTAATGTTGTCGGGCTCGCCATGCTGGCGGTTGAGAAGATTTTCGCCGCTGAAGCTGATCGAGAGCCCGCGATAAAGGCTTCTGCCCACGCTCGCGCGCAGTCGAGTCACGCCGCTGTACTTCAGCCAATAGTTGCGCAGCTGCTGACCAACCAGCTGCGTATCGGTCTGCGTGGAATTCGAAAACGCTCCGGCGAGGGCGATCCGATCGTAGTCGATCCAGTCCCATGATCGCGATGCGACCACCGAGCTGTTCCACCCTCCTCCGATCCACGCGGCTGACACGCTTCCCGTCCGTGCCGGCACTTCGAGCATCCTGTCACCGACGCGAAGATCTCCGACGTAACCCTCGGCGACCTGCTTCACTCTGCTGTCTACAGTGGAGAACGTTCCGCTCAGCGACAGAGATGAAAGGTTCAAATCGCTCTTCAGCTCCCAACCCCGATTGGTGATCTCGCCAACGTTCTGGAATACGTAGGCTATATGCCTGTCCTCAGCCGGGACAGGCTGCTGGGATGGATATCCACCCGGGCCCGGCGAGGATCCTTGATCGTGGTCGTTCGAAGTCGCATACGCGACGCGCTGGATGAGTCCCGAGGCGAGTTGATCGAAGCGAGTCAACTGCACGCCAAAGGTCTTGCCGATGTAGACATCCATCCCGGTTTCAATCCCAGCCTGCTCTTCGGGCGCGAGGTTCAGAAGCCGCGCCTGTCCGCGTGGATCGAACCACGCCGTCTCCCGCATCGGCGTCGTCGCGGGACGAATGCCGCGACCATACGCGGAGCGAAGCTTGACCGTCAGTGGCCCGAAGTCGTGCAACGCGGCGGCGCCAAGCATCGGCAACGTTGAGACGGTGCGATTGGCGCCAAACGCGTCGTTGCGCTCGACGCGAAATCCGGCAGTGAGGTACCCGGCGTCCCGCCACGACACGTTCGCCTGCGCGACACCCGCGCTCGTCCAGCGACGCACGACCGACGACACCGTCGAGCCGCTCGCTGCCTGGGTGGAGGTCGTCTCTGGCTGAGAGCGAAAGTCGAGCAGCGAATTCTCGCCGGCGAGGGTTAGCGTAGTCGCGAGATTCTCTGCGTCACCGAGCGTGGCGACGCTGCTAACGCGAAGCGTCGCCAGATTCGCGTTTCCACCTGCCGCGCCGAGATCGGGCCCCGATGCCGAGGGGAGGGGCGTATGATAGTCGGCAAGATTCGACAATCTGCTTCCATCAAATCCGGCGACTATCGCGTGCGTCCAACGCTCGCTCTGAATGAACGTGGCGTTGCCGCCGACAGTGTACTCGCGCACGGATTGCGGTATCGCCTGCCCTGCCCGCGTGGCGCTCACCGAATCCCGAAAAAGCGGACTCGATGGATCGGCGGACTCGCTCGCGAACATTCTCGCCGTCCCGGTGGCGATCAATCTCGACCGCACCACGCGAAATCCCGCGCTACCCGTTGTGTGACGCGCAAACGCGCCGGGCAGGTACTCGCCCACTCCACCGGAAGTGAAGCTAGCGCTCCCGGATCGCGCCCCCGATCCTTCGCGAACCGTAACCGCGTGATCCTGCGTGATGGCCGCGCGGGGGACGTACGCGCTCGAAGCCGCGCCCACCGCCGAGCGCGCCACCGTGCTCGGCCCGCCGTTCGAACCATCGTGCCGCGTAACGATGTTGATCACGCCGCTGATGGCGTCTGTTCCGTAAAGCGCCGCACCCTGGGGACCGCGAATGATCTCGATGCGCTCGACGGTCTCGGGGGTGAACTGAGTTATCAACAGCGGATTGGCCAGCTCGATTCCATCAACATAGATCTTCGGGTAGCTCGAACCGAATGAGCTGGTGCCTCGAATGCTGCCGTAGTGCGCGACCAGCGATGTCGGTCCGCTCTGCCAGACCCAGAGTCCGGGCACCAGGTCGCTCAACGCCTGGGCCAGATTCCCTTCGGTATAGCGGGAGAGCTGAGCGCCGCTGACGACGTTCATCGCGACGGTGAGCCGGCGGGCGGGCGCCTCGATCGCGCCGCCAGTCACGACAACTCGATCGAGAACGCGCGGTACCCGCGCGCGTTGCTCCGCCGTGTCCGGTGACTCCCAGGGCGCGAGCACGACGTGCTCGCCGCCCGCGGAAATTGGCAGGACCTGCGTTCCGCGCAGCAGGAGAGCGAACGCCTCGCCGAGCGGGATTGAATCGAACGAGGCGCAGACCCTGCTGTCCAGCGGGATCGCTTCAGAAGTGTAAGAGAGCTGGATGCGCGCATCCGCCGAGAGGCGATCCAGTGCGTCGCGCAGCGAGATATCGCGCACATGCAGCGAGACACGTCGGTCGAGCGGCGCATTCCAGGTGGGCAGCGACGCCAGGAACGCGGTGGATGAGGTGCACGACTGGGCACGCGCCAGTGACGCGACCAGTGCGAGCGCAGTAACGAGCAATACGATTGTGCGCAGAACGCGCGATCGCCTGCTGGTTACGAGCCGGTCGGTGCTAGGGGCGAGCTCCAGACGCGGTTGCCCGGTGAAGTATCGCCACGTTTCCCTGCCGCTCGATGCGCGCACCGAGCGAAAGAGCGATGACATTGAGAACTCGATCAACCGGCTCACCAGAAAAGGATGCGGTCAGGTGAAGATTCGCCAGCGATGAATCCGCCACCCGTAACCTTACTCCGTACCATCGGTAAAGTTCTGCCCCTACAAGAATGAGCGGCGCATCGCGGAAGACAAGGCGTCCCTCGGTCCAGGCCAGGTCGTCGTCGGAAACAACTGATCTTTCCACGACGACTATCCCCTTTGTATTTACGGTCGCGCGATCGCGCGCGTTGAGCACCGCGTCCCGGTCGCGATCCCCGGCCGCAGCTCCAATCGCTACGGTCCCGGAATCCACGACTACCCGTGTGCCGGCGCTGTCATCGTTGTTGACTGAAAAGGCGGTTCCGACATCCCGGATGATGATCTCCCCCGCCTTCACGGTGAATGGATGCGCGGGATCGTGCACCACACTGAAGTAGGCGACGCCATCGAGCACAACCAGCCGATCTCCGTCATCCGGCGTAGGCACAACAAGCCGGCTCGTCGGGCCGAGAAGGACCCTCGTTCCGTCCTTCAGCACGACCTGCCGGCGCTCACCGACCGTAGTGGCGAAAGTCCGATCATCGCTCGAGCCACGCACGCTCTGCCAGAGCATGGTCGCGCCGATGATGATGACCGCCGCGGCTGCGACCCTCAGCAGCGCGGGGAAAAAGCTTCGGTCGGCTGCAGCTTTCGTGAGGCGCGGGGCGAACGGAATCACCGTCGGCTCGTTGATGCGCGACTTCAAGTGATTCAGCGCTCTTTCGACATCGACGTCGGATGAATCCTCGCGCGACACGTTCGCAATGACGGACTCGAGCAGCCGCACCACCTCGACGCGATGGGGATCAGATTCGATCCATCCCCTTGTCGCCTCGGCCTCGCTGGAACCAGCTTCACCGGTGAGGTAGCGTGCGATACGCTCCCACTCGTCTGGACTGATGTTGGCGGAACCCTCGTCAGGTTTCGACATATTCATTAATAAGACAGACACCTGAACCGGGCGCTACCCTACTTGGATAAGAACGACACGAGCGAGCGGGATCTGCAGGACCGCATTCGGGCCGGGGACGAGGGCGCGTTCGATTCCGTTTTCCGCGCGCACTACGCCCACCTTGTGCGAATGGCCCAGTCGGTTGTCCGCGAAGCCGCTCTAGCCGAGGAGATAGCGCAGGAAGTCATGCTCGAATTGTGGCGCCGTCGCGAGTCATTGCAGGTGGAGCAAACCTTTCGCGCCTATCTCATTCGTTCCACGCGGAACCGGGCGCTCAACCACATTCGGCACCAGCGGATCGTCGCGCGCGAGGCTGCGTCCGCTGCAATCGACCCTCGAACCTCGCCGTCAGCGGAAGACGAAGTCCTCGGTGTCGAGCTGGAGCGAGCGGTGCGCGACGCGATCGATGGGCTTCCCGAAAACTGTCGTGAAATCTTTCAACTGAGCCGTGAACAGGGCCTCAAGTACGCCGAGATTGCGGCGGCGCTCGAGATCTCCGTCAAGACAGTGGAGAAGCGCATGGGCCAGGCATTGGCTGAGCTGCGCGAACGCCTGGCGCCCTGGCTGCCGAACAGGGCCGGGAAAAAGGGGCGGAAAACCCCAGTATAGGGTATCCGCGGCCTCGGGTGTCTCTCCTTCCGGAGCCCATAGCGCGCGGCCAACCGCTCGCGGTCAACTTTGGAGAAACCCCATGAAGAGCCAACTCAAACAGAGCCCACTCAGAATTCTTTTCGTCGCAGTCGGCGCGGTCCTTACTGTGGCGTGCGCGACAGACAATTCCACGACGCCAGTCGCCTCATCGGAGGCGGTCGCGGCACTCGTCTCGGCGCCAATGAGTTTCGATCAGCTGAATACCAGTTTTGTTGGAGCCGCTGACTCGGATCCAAGCAATGGCTTCATGCCTTTCCTTCCCGGCGATGGCGATCAGAACCGATTCGGTCCCGGCTGGCATGAATTCATGGGGGGAGGAATAGGTGAGGGCTTCATTGGGGGAATTGGATTCGGACCAGCGTTCGGCAGAGGTCCGTTCGGAGATTGGGACGACTCGGATGCCTGCGCTTTCTCGACCACGACCAATCGGATTGAGTGCACCGCCACCAATCGGCATGGACTCACCGTCAAACGCTCGTTCTCGTTCCTCGATGCAGCGGGTGCGGTTCAGCAACAGTTCAACAGGACGACCACCAACACGGTCAACGTGACGACGAGCGTGAGCGGCACCAGAACACATCATGAGAGCGCCACGAGCACGGTTGACGCATCGAGCGACTTCACCGTTTCCGGTCTGGCATCGGGAAGCACGCAACGCAACGTGGACGGAAAATCAGCCGGAACCGAGTCGACCACCGGCACCAAGGACGGAGACGCGTTTACGGCGATGCGTTCGGCGGGCGATACGATTACCGGTCTCGTCATCCCGATTCAAGACAACAGTCCAACTTTCCCTACCGCAGGCACGATCATTCGCTCGATGCAGGCCACTGTCACGGTCGGAAGTGGGACTCCGTCTACGTCTTCGCGCCGCGAGGTCATCACATACGACGGATCAGCCACCGCGCAGGTGGTAATAACGCATGACGGCGTCACCAAGAATTGCACAAAGCCGCTGCCGCACGGGCGGTTGACCTGCCAATAGCAGCAAATACGGGTTCGTTGGCGCACCCAGCGCGAATCCCGTAGTACACCTTCAGTCCGGCCATCGCTCGCACGGGGCCGGGCTGGCGGTGTCTCTTGGGTGAGCTTGGTCTGATTTGGCGATCAGTTTGCGACGCCAACTACAACTGAACGAGCGGTCAGCTTGAAGCTGACCAATGCTGACAGCTCTAAGCTGCAAACGTCGGGACGCCATTCGGTGGCGTGAAGGGAAGACAGTGGCTTGTAAGTAAGAAGCTGGTCTGTAACGTCCCGACGTAGTGAAGCTTCCAGCCATCAGCTTAAGAGCTGTCAGCTCCCCTCTCGTTCAGTTGCAGTCTTAGGCCGACCGCGTCCCCTCGTTCTTCGCGATCCGCTTGGCGCTTTCGCACAGCGCTCGCAATTCGGCTTGGGAGAGATCTTCCCAGTGAGCAGGGACCGGAATGAGCCGCCGCTTCTCATGGAGCGACTCGAACGTCAGCCAGCCGGCTCCGTAGCCTTCGGAGAGTGTGATGCGTCGTTGGCTCGTGGTGCGGCGTTCCGACCCGCTTCGGCGCTCGGTCCCACCCCAGGCGAAATACTGCGGACGGCGCCGGTCCGAGTCGCTCATCCGCCGCTCCATCTTGGTCGGCTGTGAGTCCCAGACCTGCCAATATGCGCCATCTCTATCAACGAAAGTCCGATATGACATTATTTATCACCTCACCGCGGCGGCCTCACGCGTCCACTTATCAGTCGTGCAGGAAAGATGCCATTTGGGGCATCGGTGAACTGACTTAAATATATGTTTCCAAAGGGCTTATCCCCTTTGGAATTGTAGCCGCCGAACCGCTCCAAAGGTAGGGTTTATCGCGTGGAGTTTTACCTTCCAAAGTCCGCCAATGTTTCACTCATCACGTCGATCATGGCCTTGGCGGTCCACCTGTCGCGACCATTGTAGAGGAAGGAAAAGGCCAGTACCTCACCATTTACGGCCGTGACGTACCCCGCCAACGCAATGACGTCGTTGGTGGTGCCAGTCTTGGCGTGGAGATTCCCCTCGGCTGGAGTGTTCCGCATGCGCCGCCTCAGGAGCTCGGAGTCGCCGGCAACCGGGAGCGAAGAGTGGAGCCAGGGACCCCATGGGGCGCGGTGGGCATAGCCCAGCAGTTGGACCTGAGCTCGCGGTGTCACGCGATCCATGGTCGAGAGGCCGCTGCCGTCCTTGAAGATGAGACTGCCGGTGTCCACGCCCACCTTGCTGGCGAAAAACGAATCGAGCACGGCGCTGCCGTTAGCCACTGATCCGACCGCGTCACGCTGCGGACCGCGTGCTGCGTCCCTGAACAACAATTCGGCGTAATGGTTGATGCTCTCCCGGTTCATCGCCGCGATCATGCTGGCGAGTGGCGGAGAGCGCAGGCTCGCGACCTTGACCCCTGTGGGAGGAGTCTTGCCGAGGCGGATTCCACCGTCGACTCTGACCCCACGGGCGATCAGCGCGTTCAAAAACGCGCCGGTAGCGAAGCTCGCCGGGTCTTCGACGATGTAGACGTATCTGCGCGTGCTGGTTCGCGATCCAATCGATCCGTTGGCGGTGATCGTTCCGTTGCCTTGCTTTCGGAATGAGAGCCGCGCTCCGCCGCCGGCCACCGTGCGAACGTTGGCAACGAGGGGGATCGCGCTGGTCGAAGGCTCGAGGACGACGGTCGCCGGATTGCCTGGCGATGTTGGCGTCACCGCGACCACGACCACATTCTCATTCAGTGACAGCGCGGACACCCGTGCGGCGTAGGATGCCTGTAGATAGCGCGTGAGCCATCCCTCCGGAACCTTCTGGTCGTCGAACCCAGACGCATCGCCGATGACGCTGCCGGTCACGTGCTTGATACCAGTCGACGCGACGAGATCGGCGAGACGATTCATCGGAGCCGATGGACCGCCCGGCAGGAATTTGCCGGAAAGGGCGGGATCGCCATCTCCTCGGATGTAAAGATTTCCCGTGAGCGTTCCATCGGGGCCGACCGGTGCGTCACGCAGCGCGTCAGTGCTGAACTGGTAGGTCGGCCCGAACCGCTCGAACGCGATCGCGCTCGTCAACAGTTTCATCGTCGATGCGGGAAGCATCTGCTCGCCAGCGTTGTTCGCGTAGAGGGTATCGCCGCGAGTGAGTGACACCACCATCCCGCCCCACATTCCTCCGCGGATGCGTCCAGCGAGTCCATCGAGCGTTGCGGCAAGGTCGGCAGAGCTCCGCGGCGTGCCGTACCGGACGACTGGAACGGCGGGCGGCCTGC